>CANMLD010000035.1 GCA_947498315.1 Pseudomonadota bacterium
CACTGTCGCGGAAGCCACTGTCGCGGAAGCCACTGTCGCGGAAGCCACTGTCGCGGAAGCCACTGTCGCGGAAGCCACTGTCGCGGAAGCCACTGTCGCGCCACTTGGCGTCTCCCGTGGCGACGTGCCGCTGCACGCAAGGAGGCTGAGCCCAAAAAGGAGACGAAGATCCCTCCGCATCAGTCACCTCCCGTCGAAATACGGATCCGTGGGGGCCGGTTCTGGTCCGGCGAGAGCGTCAGGACGTCGAGGACGTCGTCTCCGTCGAGGTCGGCAGCGACTACGACGGCGGTGTCGTCCGCATCGAAGCCGAGCTCCGGGGTCGCGTCTTCGAAGCGTCCGTCGGCAAGCCCTAGGTAGAGGCGGTCGGTGACCATTGGGCCATTTCCAATGACGACGTCGAGGCGCCCATCGAGGTCGAGGTCTCCCGCGGCGATGCAGCGGCCGTTTACCCAGTCGATCGGCATGCCGCCGAGCGTCACGTCGAGCCACTTCCCGAAGCCATCGCTGAGCAGTACCCGGTCTTGTTCGGCGCCAACCCCGACGAGGTCCTCGTCGCCGTCGCCATCGACGTCGATGACCTCCACGTCCGACCACGGCTGCGTTACGGACGTGGGGAGCCCCATCAGCGCATAGGGGCCGTCATCGCCCGATGGTGGCGCGAGGGTCGACATCGCGAGCGCCGCGACCGTGCCCCGGAGTATGACCAAGTCGGAGACCTCGTCGTCGTCGAAGTGCCCGGCTTTGAGGGATCTCGCCCCGTCCCACGAGTAGCGGGATGGGCGGCGCTCGAAGTCGTCAAGTAGAAAGTCCATGAGGCCTTCGCCTTTGGTGACGACGGCGTCGAGGCCGAGTGAGCCTTTGAGCGGGAAGACGGGCGGCTCAGCACCCGCAGGGCGGACCACGAGTTCGAGGGCCGTCATGACGCCGATCTCAGCGAGAGAGGACGTCGCGGGCACGATGCCGCCGGGGCCGGCTTCGGGCGTCCACGTCGGCAAGCTGGGCGTCGTGACGAGGGCGAAGTCGCCAGCGGGGGGCGACAGCGGCGGGCTGAGCAACGACGCGATCGAGCCGACCAGTCGGAGTTGCAGAGTCACCGGCGTGCCGTCGCCCCTCAGCCACAGCTCAATAGCGCCAAAGTCGGCTGCGGCCGCGAGTGTCGCGGCGCCAGCGCCGCTGTCGGTGCTGAGCGGCAGGACGAAGCGCGCCTCGGGGCCGCCTTCTGTGAGCTCGAATCGGAGCTCAGCGCCAGCGGTACCATCTGCGACGGCGCTCGTGGAACGGACGAGCTCGTTGACGGCCGCCATGTCTGCGGAGCTGGCGACTCCGAGCGTGAGCAGCGCGGGGTTCTGAGGCGTTACGGCCGACGCCGGGACGAAGTGGCCCTGGCCGTCGCCGACGTAGACCCGGAGACCGCGCGGCCCCGAGCCGCTCTCGGAGGCGTCTTCGAGGATGGCGAGATCGGCGAGACCGTCTCGATTGAGATCGAGCTCCGTCATCGCGAGGCAACGACCGGACCGACGTGGGAACGCGCCTGGTTTCTCCACGAGGCCCATCGGGCTCGTCGCGAAGAGGAGTTCTCGGGCACCGGACGTACAGAGCGCCAAGTCATCGGTCCCATCGCCGTCGGCGTCGAGGCGGACGAGCGCCGAGACGGGGCCGCGCCCGCCTGGGACGATTGGGAGTGGGTCTTCGATCGGAGAGGGGACCTCGAGGCGCTTCAGGTGCCCGAAGCCGTCGTTTCGGAGGATACGGACCCCATCCGAGGTCGCGACGACCAAGTCGATGTCGCCGTCCTGGTCGACGTCGATGGCCTCGGCATCGGCGATGTCGCCACCGAGCGTGGCATCGGACGAGTCTTCCGGCGCCTCCGCGAAGTCCAGGGCGATCGGAAGGACGGTGAGCGCCGGCGACACCGTCAGAGAGCCGAAGCCCGACATGGCCACCACGACGTTGGCGGGGCCTGCCAGCAGCGTCGGGACGCGCACGGTCAGCCCGTCCGGTGTCTCGGTCAGGACCGTGGACGTACGGCCCCGTACCGAGACCGTGGCGGGTGGGTTGCCGGCGATGGCGAAGCCGGTGCCCTTCAGGGTCAGCGTCTCACCGCCGCGCGCTGACACGGAGAGCGGTGACATGGACGTGACCGCGAAGGTGGTGGCGACGATATCCGGTTCGATCGCGCTGTCCTCATTCCAGACGTCACTCGAGTGCAGGGCGTCCAGCGCACTGTCGATGTCCGCGTCGACCGCCGCCTCTTCGCCGATGTCGACGGCCGCAGTGAGGTCGTCGCTGCGGGGCGATGTGACATCGTCAGTCAGCGACGTGCCGTCGCTCTCGGCGCTGCTCGTCGCGTCCGCTGCTCGTCCGTCGCCGCAGCCGGCGAAGACGCAAACGGCGATGGCGATACGACTCGGCCACCGAAGCGCTCTCATGGTGCCACCTCGCAGGCGTCGCCGACGCCGTCGCCATCGATGTCCGTCTGGTCGGGATCGTGGGTGAGAGGGCAGGTGTCGCACGCATCGGCAGGATCGGCGTTCAGCTCCGCGACCACGTCCTCGCACACGAGGCCCCGGAGCTGACTGCACGGCAGGTCGTTCCAGAGGTCACTCGCGGTTGGATCGGCGGGGATGAGTTCGACGCAGTGCTCGCCCCCTGCGTTGTCGGGCTGCCCCGTCCCCCAGTCCGTGAAGGGCACGGGGGTGCCACTCGAGTCCACCCAGTTGCCTTCGCTGGCGGCGTCGGACGCATCGAACCAGGTCCGCCCACTGCCGAAGGAGACGACGTACTGCTGCTCTTCGACGGACGCGAAGCGGGATAGTTGGGCGCCACGCTTTTTGCACCAATCGAGAGCGGCGCTTTGTGTCAGCGCGAGCTGCGGGCAGTAGAGATAGGCGCGCGGCGTCAGCCCGCCTTGGAAGTCGGTGGTCGAGACGTGCAGCGTGCAGCCGGTCTTGTCCTTACAGGTCTCAGTCCCGTCGCACTGAAAGTGGGGGACGTCGGTGTTCTCCTGCAGCGGATCGTAGTCGTCCGGGCAGAAGTCGAGCTCTGAGGGGACGCCATCCACGTCGGGATCGACGAAGGGGAGTGGATCCCAAGCCCTCAGGAGAGTTGGGCTGAATTGGCCTGCGCTGGCGACGATCAGGTCCGGATCGAAGTCTCCATCGGCGTCGAGGGCCGCGATCCACTGGGGTGCGGGGTTTCCGGATCGCGCGAGGATGACGCCGCTGTAGTCGAAGAGGCGGCCGGTGCCGTCGTTTCGGAGGACGAAGGGGCCTCCTGCGGCAGTGGCGACGAGATCCATCGCCCCATCAACATCGAGGTCGACGGTCCTGATGGCGTTCACGGTGCCGGTGGGTCCGGCTACGGCCAGGGACGACTCGTCAGCGAAGCTGCCGCCCTCGTTGACCCAGAGCTGCGTCCCCTTGGTGCCGATGAGTACGAGGTCCAGCAGGCCGTCGCCAGTGAAGTCCGACGCAGCGACCCGAGCGCCGTCGCCGCCGATCGGGAGGCTGCCTGCAGGCGCGTCCACGAAGGAGCCGAAGCCGTCACCGAAGAGGAGTCGGGCGGAACCGCCGACGCGAGTGACCAGGACGTCGCCATCGCCATCACCGTCGACGTCGGCTACAGCGAGGTCGAGTGGGTGGCTGCTGAAAGAGAGCCCCGTCGCCGGCGGTGAGAGCGCACCCGCTCCGAGCCCAGCGATAACGGAGAGCGACGCAGCGCCACTCGCATTGAGCCGTAAGAAGACCACGTCGGGCTTCTGATCGCCCGTCACGTCGGTACAGACGGCGGCGTAGGCGCCGAGGTCGACGCTGCCCGTCGTGAGAGACAGCGTGTCGCCCGAATGCAGCCGGAGGCCCGAGCTGGCGCTCCCGTCCACCCAGGGGTCGTCGTCGCCGTCGCCGTCGAAGTCGGCGGCACACGCCGCGTCGATGGTGCCCAGCGCTGTGGATGGTGCGCCACCCTCGCCGGGGAGCAGCGGCGGCGGTTCGCTCCAGAGTTGAGCGAGCCGGCCATCGGGCGACGGCGCCAGGAGGGCGGCGCCGGAGACGCCGAAGGCGGCGAGTCGTCCTCCAGAGGCGCTTCGGAGCGGGACGAGGTGTTCGACCGGCGCGGCATCCACCTGACCGGGGACCTCCACGAGACGCAGCTTCGAGGGCGAGAGGCCGACATAACGGAAGGCACTCTCGAGCACCGCCTCACCGGCGGCGTTTTGGACCGAGACGTCCACGAGGCCCCCAACGAGCGACGCTGGGACCCTCACGGATAGGATCGCCGGACCCACGCTCTCGATGAGGGCACTACGGCTGCCGAAGCGGACCTCCGTGGCGGTGCCGAGACCGCTGCCCATGACGGTGACGATGGCACCTCCACGGAAGGTGCCTTCCGTCGGTTCGACCCCGGACAGCGCGATGCCGCCAGTGGCGTCAGGGCCTGAGGTATCGACTGCCGCGACGTCCGGCGTGACCGGGAGCTCGGAGAGGCTTTGCGAATCGTCAGAAGAGACGTCGCCAAACTGGACGTCGCTTGCCGGGATGTCGCCTGACTGGACGTCGCCCGGTTCGGTGATGGCGTCAACGGGGTCGGGCGCGTCCAAATTCGGCGAGTTCGTATCTCCAGGGGTGCCGAGTTGGTTAGCGATGTCGGCGCCGTCGTCCTCGCCCGACGTGACGTCTTTGGAGTGCGCTCCACTCGAACACGCAACCGCCGTTGCGACGGCTAAGCAAGCGGCGGTGGCGAGCAAACTCTTCAACCGGCGACTTCGAGGATGGTGACGGCGCCGAGGCCGCTCTCTGGTGCGTCGATGTGCGTGACGCGAAAGGTGCGGCCAGAAACGGCCACGGTGGAGCCCAGATGAACGCGCAGGTCGAAGTCGTCGGTGTCCTCGCCCATCACGGCGAGGGTCGCGCGCGGCCCTCGCCGACCAAAGCCACGCTCGTCGGTCCACTCATCGTCCCAGACGCTATGAACGCCGACCCGCACGCCTGCGAGCTCACCGACCGCGGTCTCCATGATAACGATCTCGCCCATCGCCGTTGCTCCCGCTCCCCGTTGCAGCTCAATCCGCCCCTACTTCTATCGCAAATCCGATGCGCTCCGCATCAAAGTCCGCGTTCGTTACAGGCAATTCGCGGTGACGGCCAAATTCGACGCGCAGGCCGCGATGAGCGAGATGGTGTGATGATGACGTCTACTCACAGAGGGCCCCCTGCTTCAGGTCCACGAGGTTCTTCAGGGCCTCATAGAGCCCGGTCACGTCCGTGAAGACCAGGGCGACCGACTCGCCGCCACCCCAGTCCGCGATGATCGCGTTGTCGACGCTGCGTCCGGAGGCGTCGACGACGTGAACTCGAAAGGTCAACGGGAGCTTGTCGTACCCTTTGACGTGATTTTTGCCGAGGCCGTCGGTGAAGGCCAGGTCGGGGAGCACACAGGTGCCCGGGCACGGCGCATCGAGCCCGCAAAAGAAGTCTGGGCAGTCGGCGTTTCCGGTGCAGACGTCGAGCGACGCCATGCAGCGGCCCTCGGGCGCGTCGATGAGAGGAGGCTCGCAGATCCCCGCGTCACAGGTGGCGCCCCCGGCGCATTGAATGTCAGCTGTACATCCAAGCCCGTAGCGAAGCCGCTTCGCCTGAACCCACGGGTGGAAGAAGTCGTTCTTGTCCGGGGCGGCGGTCTCTTCGCCGTCGGTGACGAGGATGATGACGTTCTCCCGGCAGTGGGCGAGCGGGTCGATGCAGTGCTTTGGATGGGGGCCATCGGGGTTTGGGACGCATCGGTGGTCTGGAGAGGTGCGGCAGTCGTCGTCCGAATCGCACGGCTTGTGTTGGATGAGCATGTGAAGGCGCAGGTATTCCGACGCGTAGAAGAGCGATCGCCCGAGTGGGGTACCGCCCACGGCACGCAGCTCAGGGTCGATGAGAGCCTGACACTTGCCCCCGGCGCAGATGTTCGACGGACAGTCGGGATCCCAGCCGCAGTTTTGGCCTGACGGGGTTACGGACTCCTCGAAATCGACCCACTCCGAGAGGGCCGCGACGTTCGTGTCCCCCGTGATTGGGTCGAAAGGCACACAGACGACCTCGTCCATCGCTTTGTCGAACCACGACTGCTGTACCTCGTGGGCGCCGCTGTCACCCGTCATGACGAAGAGCGACTCGGTATAGCCCGACGAGCAGTCGACCGAACCCGAGCCCGTACTCGGGAAACGCTGGAGCGAGACGCGGGCGCCGGTCACGACCGAGGTCTCGAACAGCGCCTGCAGAGCCAGCTTCGCGTGGGCGAGGCGGCTCATCGGGGCCTCCTCATCTTCGCATGCGGGGAATCCGATACCGTCACAAGGCAAGACTTGACACAAGTCAGCGGGGTCAGCCGGGAAGGCCATCGACCCGGAGGTGTCCACCACCAGTGCGACGTTGGGCTTCACGCGCACACAAGCGCCATCAAGGCAGCCATAGCCGTTCTGGCAGGGGTAGGGCAGCTGGGTGGTGCCCGCCGAGTCGCAAACGTAGCGACTCGCCCCCTGGCAGAGCGTGGCTTCGGGCTCGCAGATCGTCGGCTGGCATGCGTCCTGGGCGCAGACGGCAGCGTCGCCGCACGGGGTGAGGTCCCACCCGGTCCCGGCCTCGTTGCAGCGCTCCTCGGTGGCTAGGTCGACGCAACGAGATGAGCCCGAGTTGCAGATGACGAGTGGGGCCGCGTCCTCAGGCGCCAGGGACGTGTCGGCGCTCACAGCCACATCGGACACGTTCGGATCGACTTCGGTGTCTTGGGGCGCATCTGACGCTGTCGCACGCCCCGCTTCAGCCACGATCAGATCGTCGCTCGGAGTCGCCAGGGAGCCCTCGCCCGAGGACGAGCAGGCGAGCGAAATCGCACACTTGAAGGGAAGCCATCGAGGCGAGATGTAGGGCCGGGGCTCGGTGGATGGGCGCATCTCGCGAGCATAGCAGGACGAATTCAGTGAACCACCATCTGAGCCGTAGGCTTGGCGCCGGAAGGCCCCGCGTCGCTGTCACCCTTCGCGGTGCTCGGGGGCTTCGGACGGGCGGCGGCGAGGCGGCCGACCTTTCCAGAGACCGCCGCCGTCAGTGCCTTCATGCCCTCCTTGGCAAGGGCGACGCGTTTGTCCGCGATGATCTGCTCCTGTGCGTAGACGAACTCCCACGTGCGCTCCTGAACGCGCTCGAACGACGTGAAGAGGAGTGTGCCAGTGCGGACGTCGAAGAGCGTCGCCTCGAGGACTCCCGCGACCTCCATCGTCGTCTCCGGCACCATGAGCCCGCCGACGATGGTGAGCCAGAGGGCCCCGAGACCGTTGGTCCACGTCGCGTCCACGAAGCGCTCGCGATAGAGCAAGAGGTACTCACATCGGTACCGCGCCGCGAGCTCGCGCAGGCCCGCGACCCCAGAGTCGGCCGGCCAGTCCGTTGAGACTTCCGTGACAAGCTCGAAGTGGCCAGTGTTCTCGAGCGATGTCGCCAGCGAGCCCGTCGTGCCGGCGAGTGGCACCTGATAGTCCGTCCGGTATCTGTCGGCGACACGAACGACACCGATGCGTGAACGCTCTTCGAGGTAGACCGGTGCTGCCAGGATGTCTCGTAGCGCGTCTTCCCCGAGCGTCGGGATCTCGTCTTGTTTGAAGTGGTTACGGGTGAGGGGGGCCGGGGCCGCCCGCAGGTTCAGCGATGGCATCTCAGCGCTGAGCGGCACGTGATGAGCGGCACAGCCAGCGACCAGCATGGGCGTCAATAGGGCCACCGCGAAGGCGGCTGACACGACTCTCAGAGCTCCGGTGACGGCGCTCGGATGAACAGCGCGGTAAAGAAACAAGGGATAGATCGGGGCTGGGTGGACGTTCATGTGGGCTCCTGTAGCTGGTCGATGTCATGAAGGCACTCGTGCAGCCGAAACAAAGCGGCCTGCCGATGGCGATGACGTCTAGACAGCGCGCACAGGGCGTCCGGCTTACACCGGGGACGACGAATCTCTGGAGAAATGAGAGGCGAGGGCATGGCCACGCCTCGGTAATCCCGGGGCGCGAGCCGGTTTACTTCTTCGGGAAGTACTTCGCGATGATGGGCTTGAACGCCTCAGGCGAGAATCCTGACGTCGGCTCGAACTTACGGCCGTTGACGTAGACCGTCGGCGTGCCTTCGAGGCCCGCCGCTTGACCTTCCGCCATGTCCTTCTCGACCATGGCGGCGAGAGCGGGGTCCTTCACGTCGGCTTCGAACTTGGCCATGTCCAGGCCAAGTTCCTGAGCCCACGTCGTGTACTTCTCAGCGGCGAGCTCTTGCTGGCCGGCGAAGAGCTTGTCGTGCATCTCCCAGAACTTGCCCTGCCGGTGCGCTGCGAGTGCGGCGACGGCGGCCGGCTTGGCCTGCTCGTGGAAGCCGAGCGGGAAGTTCTTGAAGACGACCTTCACGCGCCCGGCGAGGTCCGGGTCCGCGACGAGGGCCTTCAGGGGCCCGCCGACGCGTGAGCAGAAGGGGCACTGGAAGTCGCTGTACTCGATGATGACGACATCACCATTCTCGGCGCCGAGAAAGGGGTAGCCGTCGAGCGTGAAGGTGTTGACCTTCGGATCGAGCGGCTCCCACGAACGACCGTCCTTGATGGTGGCCGCGTAGACGTCGGCGGCCGGGGTGCCAGCGGCGACCTTGGCCTTCGCCTTGCCCAGCTCTTCGTCGATGAGCTTCTTGAACGCATCCAAGGGGACAGCGCCTACGAGATTCCTGCCGTTGATGAAGAAGTTGGGCGTACCGCGGGCGTTGACCTGACCGGCCTGCTCCATGTCCTTGTCGATGGACGGCTTCGAAGTCTGAGCCGCGATGTGCGCCTTCCACTTGGCGAGGTCGAGACCCAGCGCGACTGCATGCGCCTCGAGCTTCGGGTCTTCGAGGTCCTGCTGCTCAGCGAACACCTTCTCGTGGAATTCCCAAAACTTGCCTTGTTCATGAGCGGCCATCGCGGCCATCGCGGCCGGCAGCGCTCGGTTGTGGAACGGGAGCGCGTTGTTCTTCCATACGATGCGGACGTCGTTCGGATAGGCCTCGCGCACTTGCTTCAGCGTGCCTTCGACCTTCTCGCAGAAGGGGCACTGAAACTCTGAGAAGATCACCATCGTGACGCCCGCGTCGGCCTTGCCCCAGATGGGCTCGTGGCCGAAGATGTCAACCTTCCAGACGGTCGGGTCCACAGGGGGGAGCTCCTGCGCGGCTGCCGGCGGAGGGCCGGCTGGCGCGGGCTTGCCGCCCTTGAGGCTGTCCCAGTAGATGGCCGCTTTGTCGCCGAGGTTGGCTTGCGTGCGCTTTTGATGGACGTCCGCGAGCGCCGTGCCAGCAGCGATGAGCGCGTCGGCTTCCGTGAGCTCGGCCTCGATGGCCGCCTTGAAGTTCTCGAAGGGCTGTGCGCCCGAGATCGTCTTGCCGTTGATGAAGAACGCAGGCGTGCCGCCCATGCCGAGGGCGACGGCCGCCTTCTGCTCGTTCTCGGCTTGAGCCTTGAGGCTCGCGTCGGCCACGTCCGCCTTGAACTTCGCCATGTCGAGGCCGATCTCCGTCGCATATCGATCGATGTCGGCGTCCGTGAGGGCCTTCTGGTTGTCGAAGAATTTGTCGTGAAGCTCCCAGAACTTGCCCTGGCGATGGGCGGCGAGCGTCGCAATCGCCGTCGGCATGGCCCGGTCGTGGAAGCCCAGAGGGTTGTGCTTGAAGACGATGGCCACGTCGTTCGGCCACGTCTCGTGGACCTGATCCATCGTGGCTTTGCCGCGGCTGCAGAAGGGGCACTGGAAGTCTGAGACCTCCATGATGGTCACCTTGGGGGCCTCGGGGCCCTTGCGCGGTGAGGCATCCATGGACCCTGGCAGGACTGCACCTGCCGTCGGAGCGGCTGGCGCCACAGCGACGGCCACCGTCGGAGCGGCAGCCTCGACTCCGCCGGGAGCGGCCGCTTGAGCGACCGAAGGCGCAGCAGCGACAGCCGGCGCAGCAGCGACAGCCGGCGCAGCAGCGGCGACCGCCGGGGAAGGCGCTCCCATGCTCGGCGGGGCCGCCGTCGGGGCGTTAGCCGCAGCAGGGCTCGCAGCTGTCGTTGGCTTTTCACTGTGAGTAGGGCCGTGGGTCGCGACACTCATTCGCCCGAGGAAGAAGGCGATGGTTCCGACGACCACGAGGCCAATGACGAAGTTTTCCTTCTTCAACGCGGGTCTCCTAGTGGGTAAGGCGGCGCAGGCTACGTCCCCGTGGGCGGACGTCAAGTCCTGACCTCTGGCTTTTGCGGCAAAGGTGACTGTTTTGGCGCAGAACGAAGCGCCGTGGGGTGCACCCTAGCGTTCATTTCGCTCGGGCGCAAGTTTTGACTTCCTTTTTGATAGCAAAGATGGATACTCAGTCGTGTCCAACTCACGCAGCGAGGTCTCTACGCAAGTCCGTCGAGGCCGCTTGGAGAGGGCATCGGCCGTCGAGGCCAATACCCGCGGGAACGATTTGAGGGCAACTCCGCGCGACGAACTGGCCAAAGGCGCCGCGCACTTGTCCCGGGAGGCAACTTGCACCATATTCCGCGAACATGACGATGACGCTACAGAAGCTCGAAAAGTCGTTGATGCTGCGGGTCGAGCAGCGCCTCGCCGAGCTCCTCCCGGATGCCGAAGTGCGAGCGACGCGTCGCAGCATCCGCATCAAGTGGAATGACCTCGACTGTGAAGTGACGGTTCGCGCCCTCGCTGATGCCTGCATTTCAGAGGACCGAGGGACCTGGGGGGCCATTGCAGGTGGCTTCTGCAACATGGTTGCTTCGCGCGTCCACGCGCATTTCGGCCGTCATCTCGCCACGAACCGGGAGCTCGCCCTGGTCGTTCCGGTGCTCGTCGCCGATAACCCTATCGAAGACGCCCTCATCGCCGCAGCAGCGCCGACGCCTGCGCTGGACATCGCCTCGTTCCCTTGGCTCGACGGGTTTCGTCTGGAGTTCGAGTACCGAGGCGAGGGGGACGCCCGGCGCGTGTTTCGCCGAGATCTGGAGACGCTCCGAACCGGGGTCGACGGGCTGTGCGTCGCTGCCCTCGACAACGTGGCCGAAGCGGTCTCGTCGTTGAAGTTTTCGAACATCGGGGAATCGGAAGGTGACGGCGCACTCCTTTGTCTCTCCGACGAGCCCATGGCGCCTGCGCTCCTGGCCTCTGATGCCGGCCAGAAGGCCATCCTCGATGCTCTCCATAGCTACGGTGTGACCGGGAATCGTGTGCTGGCGGCGGCACCGAGAAACGACCGAATCTACGCGTGCAGTATGAAGTCGAAGGCTGCGATGAGCCGGCTCGCCGCCGCGGCGTGGGCCGACTTCGAGACCGAAGACGACTCGTCCTATCCGCTGTCGGCACGACTCTTCACGGTGTCCGACCGCCCCGAAGTGAAGTTCCTCGATCATGGCGTGCCCTTCGGTCGTTTCCCCGAGTGGCGGCAAACCCTAGTGGGCCCAGTTCAGTTCGCCATCCCCGAGTCCTGGCAAGTCTCGCTGCAAGGGGACCGTTGGGTCATTTGGACCTCTGCAGGCGGCCCGCGTGTTCGCGTCCGTCAGGTCGAAGGGCACGGGGGCAGCCCACTCGCTGGGTACGAACTGGCGGACCGAGTTCGCCAGAAGCAGCATCAGACGCGGGTTGATCGCGGCGAACCCGACATCGAACTCGGTCACGGCTTCTTCAATGGGCTCCCGTGGACCTCGGTCGATACGGCAACCCACGACGGGATCGCGACCGCGAGCCTCGTGGTCGTCCTCCAAGGAGGGATCGTGGTCCTCCAGACCGAGATCCCGAACGGCGCACCCGCTAGCGAGCAGGTCACCCTTCAGAAGATCATCTCGACGCTACGGCCTTCCCCGCCGGTCATCGACATCTCGGACGACGACGAGTGAGCGAACCCGACAAGATCCAGCGCTACATGAACGCAGAGGGGACCTTCCGCATGCTCGCCGCGCGCGGAACTCGCGCCGTCGGCAAAGGGGTGGCGTTTTGCCAGACCTCGCCGGAGGTTACGGCGCCCTTCGGGGAGCTGCTCATCGGCTCCGCCCTCCTGCAGCATGCCCAGGGACCCGGGGAGTGGTTTCAGTTGCAGCTCGAGCACTCGGGTTCGGCCGGCGTGATGGTCGCCGAGGTTCGGCCTGGACCGGTCATCCGCGGCCGTGTTCAGTTCCCAAAGGGAGGGGCACTGCTGCCCACGAGCGTCCCATTCAAAGAACCCGCGACTATCCACGTCACGCGGCAACCGGACCCCGCGTTCATGCGGAATGGCCAACGCTACCAGAGCAGCGCCCCGGTCCACGGCGGGCGCGTAGACTCCGCACTCCAGCAGTTCGTGCTGGAGTCCGAGCAGGTGCTCAGCTTCTTCAGCCTGGTCTGCGTCCCTGGCGCTGAGGGCGAAGTCAAAGTAGCCGGTGGCCTCGTCGTGCAGGCGTTGCCGGGCTGGGAGCGCGAACATCTCGCCGCCATCACCCTGTCGCTCGAAGCGAACGACTTCGCTGAGCTCGTCCGTGGCGGCGTCGATCCACTCGATGCGGCCGACCGCATACTTGCGCCCGTCGGCTCGAAGCTCATCGGGTCCGATTCGCTACAATACCGCTGTCGCTGCTCCAAAGAGACGGCGGCTCGGGTCGTCGGCATGCTCGAGAGGGACGAGCTCCGCCATCTTGAACAAGGCGGTATGGAGATCGTCGTGTGTGAGTTCTGCGGCACCGCCTACGAGGTGCGGCAATCCGATCTCACCGCGTCGTCGAGTGACCACTCGGAGGGTGCTGCTCCCAACACCGATGACTCGACTCCAAAGGTCTGACCGTCGATGACCTACAGTCTCCTGCTGCTCGCGGCGCTCGCTGGTCCGCCGAGCGATACGCACCGCTCCGATCCGTCGCTCGCACTGCCGTCGCTCGCACTGCCGTCGCTCGCACCGCCGTCGCTCGCACCGCCGTCGCTCATCCCACGTTCGGCGCAGACGGTTCAGGCCGGCTGGGAGTGGGTCAAACTCGCCAAGGATCGACAAGAGCAACTCGAGCGGATCGGGGAGCGTAAGCTCACCCACAGCTACTGCACGGACACGCTCGACGCGCAGGAGCTGCTCCGAGTGGCGCCCGACCTGCCGTACGAGCTGCGGGACTGGGTTCGTTCGCGTCACGCTGCCCGCCCCGAGATGGTCGCTCTCATGGTGCGCGCGATGGGCTACCTGAAGCGTTGGCAGCCCGGCTCGACCATCACCATCGGCGACATCGCCCAACGAGGCTGTGGGCAAATCCGGTACGGCACGATCGTGCACTTCGATGACGACGCCGAGACCTTCCTGCGTCGCAGCCGCCTCGAGTTCGGCCTTCCGACCGTCACCGAGCTCCTCGACTCCTGGGCCTTCTCGGACGAGTTTCCTCGGATGGACGATCTCGACACACCCATACGCGTCGAGCAGACCGCGAGCGGTCGCACCCGAGACGGACAGCTCCGCGTTGAGACGCGCCGCTTCTCTCTTGGCGCTCACGTCACGGAGCACCGCCTGAGCCTCCTCCTCGACCGCACCAGCAAGCGATTCAAGGACAAGTCGCCCGGCGCGGTCCAATGGGATCTCGTCGACCACGACGACGGGCGCGGCGCGGTTCGGCTGAAGCGGGGAACCTACTTTGACTCAAGGACGGGGGTGTGGGCCGAGCTCATCTTGCGGCCAGGGGTAAAGGGCGCCTTCCCCATGCGTCCCGATCGCATCGCCCGAATTCGAGAGGCCTATGTCGACCTCGGCAAGCCCACGAGCCTCAAGTTCGAGGAGCGTTGGGACTTCGACTTCGACGGCGAGGCCGGGGTGCATGTGACTCGCTGGTTCCTCGAGTACGAGGCCCACCATGCCAGCCACCTCTCGGGGCTCGACGCCGATCTCTCCTACGTGACCTTCAACAACTACGGGCACTTCAGCCCACTGCTCGCGCTCATGGACCGCGTCGGCAGTTGGCGTTGGATGAAGGCGCTCGAGAAAGCCGCCCGCGACCTCGCTATTCCGCTCGACGCCCTCTTCGTCGATCCAACCGTCCTGAGGGCACTGAAGACCGTCGAGGAAGCGAGAAAGGCCGAGCCGGCGTGGAAGAAGCTCAAGCGATCGCCAGGCCACGACAGCCACGTCCACGTGCGCATTCGTCCCGCGCCACGCTTTCATGGCAAGACCCTCACCGAGATCATCGAGATGGCTCGGCTCTGAATTTCCGATAACCTAGGTCCACCCGTCTCGGCTTGACCCGGAGTAGGTCCCATGCGCACCATCAGGCCTCTGAGTTTCCTTCCCACCGTCCTCCTGTCGCTCGTCCTCGGTGGCTGCTTCAAGGCCGACGACTTCATCACCATCCCCGATATCGGGTTCGATATCTTTGGCGGCGTCGACCCGACCGTGCCCTTTGGTAAGGGTGTTGGTGAGAGCTGCGCCAACTCCGACGATTGCCGCGACGGCCTCGCCTGCGACAGCGCTGAAGGAAAGTGCACCCCGGCCGGCTCTCAGGTCGTCGGTGAGCGCTGCGTCATCGGGCCAGAGTGTCAGGGCAACAGCTACTGTGGGATTCAGCTCGCCTGCATCGTCATCGAGAAGGGGCTACCCGTCCCGCAGCAGGGCTCCACTTGTAGCGTCGATGCCGATTGCTCGGGCCCCTTTGGGGGTGGGGCTTTCTGTGGCCTGAGGCCCGGCCAATACTGCCAGAAGTCGGGCGAGGGTCTCGATGGAGCCACCTGCGCCACCGACGGCGATTGTGGCAAAGGTCTCGTCTGCGAATACCTCGGCTTCGTGGGGACGTGCGCCGCGTCGGGCACCGCCGACTTCGGGCAGAGCTGCACCCTCAACGCCGATTGTTTCGCAGGCCTCGTTTGTGGCGACGCGGGAAACTGTACGCCTTGGCTCGACGCGCTCAGCGCTGCGACGCAATGGCCCGGCGGTGAGTGTGACGTGGAGGATGCGACGAAGCCCCGCGCCTATTTCGAGGTCCCGAACGGTCCGGACAAACCGCTGGAGTTCTACCGGCTGCCCTATCCGAACGACATTCGTGCCGGTGCCACGACGCAAGGCCACTCTCGTCCGGGCAAAGGCCCGTTGCCGTTCGACCCAGTGGACCGCTTCCTTGACGCCGCCAACGGAGCGACGTCCTTTGGGACCACACCGACGATCACCTTCACGTTCTCGGTCCCACTCGACTTTGCGTCAGTGACGTTCGGGCAGGGCGATGAGCCCGCGAATCTCCTGTACGTCAACGTCGACCCCGAATCTCCTCGCTATCAGGACCCCGTGGGCTACCAGTGGTCTGCTAGCGACGGTCGCACCAAGTACATCTGCAAGAACTGGCTGACCGTTCATAACGGCGCCGGCAGCCCGCTCGAGCTAGGCACGACCTACGCGGCGATCCTCAAGAGAGGACTCCGATCCAACGACGGCGCGACGCTCGCTGCCGATGCGGACTTTCAGGCGATGCTTTCGTCCGAAGCGCCCGGCGACGCTCGGCTCGGTGCTGCTTGGCAGAAGTACGCCCCCCTGCGTCAGTACCTCCTCGACTCGAGCACTCCCGCGAGCGACGTCATCGCCGCCGCCGTCTTCACGACGCACGATCCGCGCCCCCTCATCACCGGAGCACGCGGCATCGCTCGTGGGGCCGGTGCGCCGCTCATCAAGGACGTCGTTGTATGTGACGGTGCCACTGTGAGCCCGTGCGCAGACGCGAGCGACCCGGGGCGGGTCTGTGGCGTCAACGCCAACTTCACTGAGGTTCAAGGCCGCATCGAGCTGCCCGTCTTTCAGGACGGCACGCGTCCCTTCCTCACGCCGGACAGCGGTGGTGCCATCGCGACCAATAACGGCGCGCCGCGCGTGATCGGTAAAGAGGATGTGTGCTTTTCGCTCACGATCCCGAAGGGCGTCAAGCCGGAGTCGGGGTTCCCGATGGTGCTCTATGCCCACGGAACCAATGGTAGTTTCCGCAGTCACGTCGTCGACGGGACAGCCCAGCTCGCAGCGCAGCTGCCGTCGGGCGGCGCGGCGACCTTCGGTATCGATGCGGTCATGCACGGACCCCGTCGCGGTGGATCGACACAGAGCCCCGAAGTGCTCTATTTCAATGTGTCGAACCCCTCCGCCGCCGTGGGTAACGCCTTTCAGTCCGTGTTCGACTGGTTCTCAGTGACCGGCTTCGTCGTCAGCTTCTCGGGCGACCTCGGCAACCAGACCGGCGTCTCCTTCGACCCAGCACGGATCGCGTTCATCGGGCACTCCCAGGGCGCGACGATTGGACCCATCTTCGCGGCGTTCGAGCCGGATCTGGCCGCGCTGGTCCTGAGCGGTGCGGGCGCTTCGGTCGTGAATAGCCTGCTCACCAAGACCAGCCCGGTCGACATCTCGGCCGGGGTCAAAGCCGTCCTGCGTGAGGAGGGCTCCGAGACCCAGTCGGTGCTCTCCATCGTCCAGGGTTTCTTCGATCCCATCGACCCGGCCAACTACGGCAAGTTGATCACGCGAACTCCTCCCGCAGAGGTGGCTCCGCCCCATCACGTGTTCATGATCTACGGCAGCGGGGATACCTACACTCCGAACCGCACTGGGCGCATCTTGGCCGATATCATGGAGCTCGACCTCGTCGAGCCGTCCCGTGACACCGGGTTCGGCGAGGCCTTCGAGGGCTATCCGTCCGACCGCATCGTCTCGGCGCCGCTGACGCAAAATGAGATGGTATCGGGAGTGCCGACGACGCATGGCCTCTGCCAGTACGACCCGCCCGAGAGCGACGGTCTGAAGACGGACGGCCACTTCGTCATGTTCCGCAACGTCGACGCGCGGGCGCAGCTCTCCGGGTTCCTCGACAGCCTCTTCGCTACTGGCGTGGCGACTATACCGGCGCGCTGACACGCGAGACCCACTAAATCCCGGCCCTGAGCGGTCTCCGCTCGGGCCGGGGAGTGTTCGCTACAGAGCACCGTGGATTAAGCGTCTTTCTCTTCGTCCTTGGCCGCTTGCATCATTAGGAACGCTTCGATGAAGCCCTGAAGATCGCCGTCTAGCACGGCGTCGGCTTGCGACGACTCGTGGTCGGTGCGGTGGTCCTTCACCATCCGATAGGGGTGCAGCACGTAGCTCCGGATCTGGCTCCCGAACGAGATCTGCTGCTTCTCGGCGTTCACCGCGTCGGTGGCGTCCTGTCGCTTCTGGATCTCGAGGTCGTAGAGGCGAGCCTTGAGCATCTTGATGGCGCGGGCGCGGTTGGCGATCTGTGACCGCTCCGACTGACAGGCTACGATGACACCGGACGGCATGTGCGTGATACGGACCGCTGACTCCGTCTTGTTGACGTGCTGGCCGCCCGCGCCGCCGGAGCGGTAGGTATCCACCTTCAAGTCGACGTCGAGGACGACGATGTCGATGTCGTCGTCGACTTCCGGGTAGACGAAGACGCTGGCGAACGAGGTGTGACGCCGCGCCGAGGCGTCGAAGGGCGAGATACGCACCAGGCGGTGGACACCGATCTCGGCGCGTAACATCCCGTAAGCGAAGTTGCCGTCGACCTGCACTGTCGCGCTCTTGATGCCCGCTTCTTCACCTTCCTGCTCATCGAGGATCGTGACGGACCAACCACGCAAGTCCGCGTAACGAAGATACATTCGGAGCAACATGCCTGCCCAGTCGACCGACTCGGTGCCACCGGCGCCGGCGTTGATCTGGAGCAAGGCGTTGTTCCGGTCGAGAGGCCCGCCGAGCATGCGGTTCAACTCGAGCGTGTGAGCGCCCTTGTCGGCCCCGTTCAGGAGCTCGATGATCTCGGGGATGACACTCTCGTCGCTCGCGTCACGACCGAGCTCGATGAGGAGCTGGGCCTCTTCGATCTGCTTCAGCGGCCGCTCGACCGACGTGATGACCTGCTGCACCTCCTTCTGCTCGCGCAAGAGGATCTGAGCGCGCTCGGGCACATCCCAGAGCGAGGGTTCGGCGGACAGCTCTTCAATCTGCTGGAGTCGTTCTTTCTTGTTATCCCAGTCAAAGATACCCCCGGAGCCGCTCGATGCGCTCCGTCAGGGTCTTGGCGCGTTGATCGAGCTCAGGGAATTGCTTGAATGCGGGCGTAGCCATGACGAGGCTCCTCTCGCCAGCACGTCTGCCGGCGTATCAGTATTGAGGGGATGAGAACGGAGAGGGGGTCAGCCGCTCGTAGTGCGAGCGACGCAGCGATTCTGGTCGCAGCGATCGGTGGGGTTCGGGCAGTCATCGTCGACGTCGCACAAGAAGGGCTCACAGGACCCTGTCTGCGTGTTGCAGAACTCGGAGCCCGGGCAGTCGTAGTCTACCGTGCACACGAAGTCCTCGGCGCAGCCGAAGGCGGTTACAGCGGCCGAAGCGAGAGAGAGACGAGAGAGCCAGAAGCGCATCGACTCACTCTAATCGATGCCCGAGAAAAGCGCACGGAGTCGTTATGTTTCGAAGCGACGAGCTAGTAAGCACCGACACGCTAAGGCGTCACGCGGGATCCATCGAGCGCCTCTTCTCATGACCGTGCGAAAAAAAGCGACAGCGGGCTCCATTCTGAACTTGATCGCCTGGGTGAGCGTGGCTATAACCCGCCCGCACTCAGCGAGGGGCAACCCGAAACTGAGAGCCACCTGGGGGTATAGCTCAGCTGGGAGAGCGCATGAATGGCATTCATGAGGTCACCGGTTCGATCCCGGTTACCTCCACCGACTAGGCGGTGAAGTGCCACCCGCGGGCAACGATTTAGAATCGTGCCTGGGCACCGTCTGGCAAGAAACACCAAGGGCTCCGAAGTACACTTCGGGGCCCTTGACGTTTAAGCCTCTCCTCGCGCGGCCTTCTCGCCACGGTCTTGATTCGTGTCGACCTCAACGGGCGTTGGGAGCGCGTTCCCGAACGATGGATCGTTTTGGGGTGGCGCTGAGTGAGAGAGACCGTTAGCCTGTCGGCGGCTCGGGTTCGGCTCGGAACTCGACTGCAAGCTCCGGAGGGTCTAATGAGAGACATGGCAGCCAAACGCTTTCGGAGTTGGCGTAGCGCCGCCCCCATTCTCACGTCTCTCGCTCTCTCGGCGTCGGCCTGCGCTTCGAGCCCCGGCGGTTCGTCGGGTTCCACTGACGGCAGTGACGGCGCGTCAGACGCGACCGACGGCACCACGGACGCGCCAGATGGCACGGACGACGGTGTCGACAACACCGATGGCTCTGACGACTCTGACGGCTCCGACGGTGCCGACGGCACCCCGGGCGAGCCGATAGTCGACCTTCGAGCCGACGTTAACCGCGACGGGGCCATCGACCTGGCCGGCACGAGTGACGACGATGGCGAAGATGGCTGGAACGCCAAAGCGGGCGCCATCTTTCTCGCGAACATCGACGATGATCAGGAGCGTTGTGACAACACCGTCGACGACGTAGATCTGCCGAAGTGCCACGACGCGACTGACGAGGTCGTCAATGGTAAGCTCGACCTCCAAGACCTCGCTCGCCTTCATGTAGTCTCCTGGCCCGATGCGCCAGCGACGTCCACCGTCCGAGTGGAGCTCGATCCTCCCGAGCTCGCGCGGCTCTTCGTCCACGTGCGCCCGGACCTCGAGGAGGGCTGGGAGCCCTATGCCAAGCCAATCTCGGGGACCTCCACCGGGAGCAGCGCCAGCATCGCAACAGGGATTCCGCTCGCCATCGAAGCCTTGGACATCGTCCGCGACGCATCGACGTGGGACGGTAAGGTCAAAGTCACCATCATCATCGAGGACGGCGCCGAGGAGCTGGGACGCGACAGCGTCGTCCTGAGGGTCGCGCCGGTGATCACCTACCACCACCTATCGCCGGCCGAGGTCATCTACGCGACCAAGATCAACGGCAAGGACTCCGAAGACTTCCGCAACGATCTCGCTGCGGCCATCGCCCAATCCGACTCGAAGCCCAAGTTCAAAGGGGTCTTGTACTCGGACCAGTGGACCCAGGACTACCTCGAGACCGGCTACATGTCCCTGCCGACCGCTGACGGCATCCAGCATGCCATCAGGGTCAACTACCGCTCGGCGAACGTCTACGACAACGGCAACAACCCGCTCCGTGAAGCCGGCCGCTTTGCGTTCGACCTGCGTGGCGTCGACAGCGCTGCCATTCAGGAATATGACACCAGCTCTGACCCTGGAATGGACTCCCTCAACTCGTTCGGCAATACCGAGACCATCCCGCCCTACACCCACAACGGAAACGAGTACCTTCTAGGCCGGCTCTTCCGGGGGCACGTCAGCACCTTCTACCCCGACCCACGCTTCTCTAAGATGCTAGAGAGCCAGCTCGTCCAGCCGCCGGTCTACGTCGACACGTCCTGGCTGATCGTGGGGCACGTCGACGAGTCCATCACCTTCCTCCCGACTGCGAAGGCTGAGCGAGGCTGGACCATCGGCGTCAGTGACGCCGTCATGGCTAAGACGATGTTCGAAGACATGGTCGACGCCGGCCACGGCGACGTCATCGTGTTCGATAATCAGAAGTGGAGCTCCTTCCCACCGAAGTCTGCTGAGATCTCCATCTCGAAGCTGCTGGCGGACCAGGATGTTGCGGAAGCGTCCGCCGAAGCAGCCGTGTTCATCGACGAGCAGGTCGAGGTCCTCCTTTCGGAGACGGGCGTCTCGCGCTCTGAGTTAGTGCCGTTCGCCGGTCTTCACGAGAAGCAAGGAGGCTACTCGGTCGCCTATCAGCCCGGCACCGTCAACGGTCTGCTGGTCGACGCGTCGGTGTTCGCCCCTCCGAAGACGCATGGGCCCATCATTGAGGGCACGGATCCCTTCGTGCGGCAGATCGATGACGCACTGGCCGAGATCGGCATGGCTGCCCACTTCGTCGAAGATTGGGACCTCTATCACCGCCTGTTGGGCGAAGTTCACTGCGGCAGCAATGCAACGCGGGCCATCCCGTCGGCTCGCTGGTGGGAGACTGGCCGATGAAGAAGCGACTTCTCTCCATACTCGCGTTTTCTCTCCTCTCCCCCTTAGCGTCTGCCCGGGAGCGGGGCGCCGGCATCGCGCTCGATCAGCTCCCTGCGGCGACGCAGGCTTACATCGTGGAGTCTCTACGGGCGTCTCGTGGCGCTCACTCGGAGGCCCACGCGGCGCTTGAAGCCCTCGCGATCGAGCTACCTACGGTCGACGCGACGCGTCGCGGCCGCTTCGTTCCCACGGGCCGTTCCTTCATGGCCCTGGCTAAAGTGACCCCGTGGCCACTGGTCGAGGCGCTGACGGCGGTCGACCACCGCCAAGCGGCATGGACCGACACGGCTGAGACGGCTTGGATGGTTGGGCTGCTGGAGTCCCTGGGCAAGCTCGCTGATCCGAAGCTGGCACCCGTTTACGAGGCTATCCTGCAGCAGGGTTCATCCGACCGGCACGTTCTGCGTGCTGCGGCGTTCGCGCGGGCGCGGCTCAGCGATAAGGCCGGTGCCGCGTTTTTGATGGAGGTGGTGCGTCGCGCCGGCCCGATGCGCGAAGGGGTCATCGCCGGCCTTGGGCAGTGCCGGCGGGCCGACATGGCGCACTTTCTGGCCCAGCTCGCCGCGATGGAGACCGACCGCGAGGTCGTCGCGTCGGTTATCGATGCGCTCTCGGACATTGGCAATGCGTGGGTCTGGCCAGTGCTGCACCCGTCTGCCCGGGCAGATGAGATCGAGGTGCGTTCCGTCGCTGCCGCGGCGCTCGTAGAGCTGGTTGGTAGCCCAGACTTCCGCATCGCTGAGCTCGCGACCAACGCCGCGTTGGTTGTGGACTCTGCCGACACAGCGCAGTTCATCGCCGCTGAACGTTCCGACAACCCGTCTGCAGCCGTGGCACTGGGCAAGCTCGAGAGCCGTCTCAATCGACGCATTCTCGAGACGCCCATCCGCTGAACGAAGCATCACTCCCGACATCGGCAGTCAATGTGGGTGACGCGCCCAGTGACTCTCTTTGGGCAGGTCCGGCTCGTTTAGAGCCGTCGATCGCCCTATCCAACCTTCAGGCGGCTCGTCTCCGACGACGCCTGAGCGCGAGCAAGCCGAGGAGTGCCCACGGCGCTGTACCGGTCGGGCTCGCCTGGCAGCCCGCAGCGCTCCCGCGGTCGGCCCTCTCGATGGCAACGCAGCCGTCCCAAGTCGCCTCTTCGCCGGGTGGACAGGTCGTGATCTCGAGGCGAGAGCCAGGGACACACTGTCCGAAGGTCGTGCAGGTCGCGTCAGCCCCGCAGTAACCGCAGACGCCGGTACAGCCGTCGTCACCACAGGTGCGCCCCCCGCACTCGGGCACGCAGACGGTCGACTCGCACGATCCGGCGTTGCAGCTAGCACCCACGTCGCAGGAGCCGCAGGTGCCACCGCAGCCGTCGTCACCGCAGCTCTTGCCGTCGCACGACGGGGTGCAGCCCGTTGCGCAGACGCCCGACGCACAGACGAGAGCGCCGGTGCACGAACCGCAGGATCCGCCACAGCCATCGTCGCCGCACGCTTTCCCAGCGCAGCTCGGCGTACACGCGGGGGGGCCGCACGTGCCGACGGCCGTGCAGAGGAGCGGCGAAGGGCAAGTGCCACAGGTGCCGCCACAGCCGTCGTCGCCACAAGCCTTACCGCTACAGGACGGGAAGCACGCGCCAAAGGGGATGCACTGACCTATGGCGTTGCAGGAATGGTTGGCTGGGCAGCTACCACAAGTGCCGCCACAACCGTCGGCGCCGCATGCCTTCCCGTTGCATGCGGGCGCGCAGGCGCACGCGCCGGCCGTGCAGGCAAATCCACTTGGGCAGTTGCCGCACGAGCCGCCACAACCATCGTCGCCGCACGCTTTCCCAGCGCACACGGGTGTGCAGGCCTCACAGGCGAGGGGGTAGCCACCACTGGGATCGCCGCTGTGAGAGTCGCTGCAGTTGTAGAGGAGCTTCCCTGAGTCCCAACCGCAGAGATTGATGGGGTTTTTGCACGCAGTAGCCGCACCCGCGGGACACTGGAGTGGCGGTTCGACGAGCAACATGGCGGCGGCGATACAACCCGCGCCCCAGAAGTCGGTGCAGCACTCCGATTTGCCGAGGATGATGCAGACCTGCTGCATGACGGCCCCATCGCAACACCCAGGCTTCACGGAGAGCTGACAACAGGAGTTGGACGGATTGGAGGCGCAGTTCTTGACGCAGACCTGGCCAGACTCGCACCAGCGGAGGGACGAGTTGCCTTCGCAGCACCCCTGATAGGTGGTCGAGGTCGTGATGCAAGACTCGCCGGTCGCGTACCCGCCTCCCGCGCACTGCGCGAGCGCAGGCCCTGCGAAGAGCACCGAAAGCAGCGATGTCAGCAGTAGACTGGTGCGAAGCGCACTACGTTCGGTCAGGCGGACCACGTTCCCGAAGCAGAGCACCTTACTGCCCCTGCACGGACTCCTCGTCCGCGCGGCCTTCGTAGTCGGCCTCGTAGTCGATCTCGATCCCGGTACCGGGCGGGAGGAGCGAGTTGAAGATGACCGCGTTCGGGCTGGGTACGCCCTTCGATAGCGAGACCGACTCGCAGTCACCCGAGATCGAGAGTTGGAAGGTCGTCGTGTCGGGTTCGGTACCTTGGGGGAGGTTGAACGCGATGCCTTTGCACTTCGTGCCGTCCCCGCAGGCGGGCGACGCTTTGCAGGAATCGGACTGCTGGGTGCAGCAATCGGAGCCGTCGCCGCACTTGCCGGCAGGACCGATGGTACGGACGGCGAGCTCTGACGCGTCGGCCACCGCGCGCGGCAGGCAAACCTTCGTGAAGACGCGGATGATGCGGTCGGCGATGGTGTTGAGCGCCGGACCAATACCGTCGTCGTTGCAGATGTTGGTCAAGATGCCGTTGCTGCCGAAGGCGGAGACGAACTCCGCATAGCGGCGACCGAAGTCCGCTTGTCCGGCACCGGACTGGCAAATGTAGGTCTTGGCGCGGTCAGCGTGGTTGTCCGCTGGGTTCGGGCACTGGCCGCACTCCGACTGGGTGTAAAGTGTGCGCTCGAGGTCCTTCTGGACCGGGTCGGTGGCCTGCGAGTCGCCGACGATGGCCGCCACCAGGACGCGACCCGGGTCGGCCTTGAGGGCTTTCACTTGATTGATCGCGTCCGAGACCGGGAGCAGCGGGCCACCACTCCTGGAGTCGGCGAGACAGCCGCACTTGCCGAAGTCTTCTTTTCGGAGTGACCAGCCGCACTTCCACTTGCCGTCTTTGGGATCGATGCCGCAGTCAGCCGTGCTGCAGTCTTCTTCGTCGGAGACCATCACGACGACGAGGTAGGCGTCGTCCCGAAGGAACTTACGCGACTGGTCGGCGTTCGGCGCGCCGTTCGCTTCACTGAGAGCGTAGAGCGCCGCGTTGATGCCCTGCTCGAGGTTCTTGTTGATGTTCTGGTCGGCGCCGACGACGCCGACACACTTGAAGTACGACTTTGCGGTTGCGTTCGTGAGCCACGGGTAGGGCGGTGGGTTACAACCCCCGTCGCTATCGTCGTGGAAGCCGTCACCGTTCGTGTCGCAGTCGACGTCGGCCTCACAACCGTCACCGTTGTCGCAGACCTTGCCAGCGCCCTGAATGACGGCGTCTCGAAGCGTGGCGGTGTCCGGGCACGATCCCGTCGATGGGCGGCGAACGCAGCCGGTGCCCTTGGCGTCTCCGGATGGGTTCAGGCACTTGTAGGCGCACTTTGACGGGTCGGACGCGCAGGCGTCTCCGGCGTCGTCGCCCGCGAAGGCGCGGTCGCAGTCCGAATCGACCGCACAGGTCTTTCGGCAGCCCGAGTTCACGGTGCCGTTGCAGTTGAGGACATTCTTGGCCGTCGAAGGGGAGTCACACTCGTATCCGGGGTCGCACTGACACTCGGGCTTGTTGATGCATTGGTCGACGACCTGCGGGAAGGTTGCTTCCGCAGTTGCTAGCACCTCGGGCCGAAGGCAGACGGCCGACTCCTTCTGGACGCAGGCGAAAGGGAACTCGTCGGTCTTGTCGGCTCGGAACTGCGAGATGAAGCCATCGGAGAGCATGTCCGTCGTGACCACCGCGAGTCGGTAGTCGAGGCTGACGAAGGTCTCGAGGCGGGTCAGGAAGTCGTCAAATGAGTCCGCGAGTGACGCCTGCTCCTGGCACATCGATGAGGAGTCATCGACCACCCAGAGGAAGTCCACTTTCACCGGGGCGCTGTTGGCCTCGGACTTCGTGACCTTCAACGCGAACTCAGTGCCCGAGGATGGGACGTTGTTGCACGCCATAACCACGGTCGAACCGAGCCCAACGAGGCCGAGTGAGAGCCACGTCGCCGTCCAGCCTGCGCGCGCCCCGGTCCCTTTCGCTCGTAGCTCGGACTGTGCCCGCGCAGCGTCAATGCTTACGTCCAACTGGTGCCCCTTCATGACGAACCCTCCTGGGTCTGCGAAGCGCATTCGCGCCTCCCCGGCGGGACTGTACTTGCGAGTAGCCCTGCAGGCAACTGCGTGGGCGCTTCCCTCGCGTGGAGTCGGTTCGCAACGGCGTTAGTGAAGTCCTTCTTTGGCGGTGCATTTGGAGTTATGGTCTGACCAATGCGACACCCACCATCCGTTCGATTTGCCGTCGCTTCAACCTCCGCGCCTTCGCCACAGGACACCGCCCATCCATGAGCACCACAGCTCACGACTTTCGCTTCTTCCGCGCCGGCGGTTTCGATCAGGTTCGTTTGGACACTGGGGCCGACATCCGCAACCTCTCTCAGCTCGATCAGAAGCTCTGGGTAGCCCTGGCCTGCCCGACCACCGGCGCGGAGTTCGACCCGAAGACGCTTCAGATGCTCGACGTCGATGGCGATGGTCGCCTCCGTGTGCCCGATCTTCTCGCCGCGGTCGCGTGGCTCGACAAGGTGCTGGTCAACCTCGACGACCTCCCGAAACGTCTTCCAGCACTTCCCCTTGCGGCCATCAGTGACGTCACCCCGGAAGGTCGCGCCGTCCGCGCATCTGCCTCCGAGATCCTGAAGAACCTCGGGCGCACGTCCGACGCCGTTACCATCGAGGACACCGCCGACACGGCCAAGGTCTTTGGTGCGACGCGCTTCAACGGCGACGGACTGGTCCCATCGACGGTCGCCGACCGCCCCGAGGACCAAAAGCTCATCGACGAGATCATCGCGACCGTCGGTACCGGCGAGCTCGATCGCTCCGGGAAGCCGGGCGTCTCGGTGGCTGCCGTGAAGGCGTTCTTCGACGATGCCGCCGCCATCGAAGCCTGGTGGGCCAAGGCAGCAGGCGACCCGACGCTGCAGCCGCTCGGCGCCGCCACGGACGAGGCTGTAGCGGCCTTCGAAGCGGTCGAGGCCAAGGTGGAGGACTACTTCACCCGTTGCCGCCTCGCCGCATTCGATGCGCGAGCGACCGAGCCACTCTCGAGGCCCGTCGAAGACTGGACCGCCCTCGCCAGCCGCTCGCTCACGGCGACCGACGACGCCGTCAAGGCGTTCCCTCTCGGGCGTATCGAGCCCAGCCGCTCGTTGTCGCTCGGCGACGGCGTCAACCCCTCGTGGGCGGACGCGATCGATCGCCTACGCGGTCACGTCGTCGCGCCTCTGCTGGGCGCACGGACCGCTCTGACTTGGAGCGAATGGAAGGAGCTCCGGGCTCGCCTTTCGGCCGCCATCGCGTATCGATCCGCGCGCCCCGCGAGCAAGTCGATGGGACTGGGTCGGGAGCGGGTGCAGGCCATTCTAGCGAGCGACGGTCGCGGCAGCATCGAAGCGCTCATCGCCCAAGACGAGGCGTTGCGCCCACAGGCGGAGGCCATCGCCAACGTGGAGAAGGCCGTGCGCCTTTACCGCGATTTCCATCAGCTCCTCGAGAACTTCGTGACCTTCCGTGACTTCTACACGCGGCGAGGAAAGGCGATGTTCCAAGCGGGCACGCTGTACTTGGACGGTCGTGCCTGCGACCTCACGCTCCGCGTCGACGACATGGGCAAGCACGCGGCCCTTGCCGGCCTGAGCCAGACCTACCTCGCCTATTGCGAGTGCACTCGCAAGTCGACGGGACAGAAGATGACCATCGCCGCGTGCTTCACGGGTGGTGACTCGGACTTCCTCATGGTCGGGCGTAACGGCGTCTTTTACGACCGTGCTGGAAACGATTTCGACGCGACCATCGTGAAGGTCGTCGAGAACCCACTCAGCATACGGCAAGCCTTCTGGAGCCCTTACAAACGAATCGGTCGGCTCATCTCGGACCAGATCGAGAAGTTTTCGAGCTCCCGGGACAAGGCCATGCACGACAAAGCGGGGGCCGGCGTCGAAGGTGCGGCGAAGACGGCCGAAGCTGGCCCTCCGCCGCCCACGACAAGTGCGCCGGCACCTGCCCCGGCGCCCGAGAGCAAAGCGGCCGCTGCTTTCGACGTCGCGAAGTTCGCGGGCGTGTTTGCGGCCATCGGGCTTGCGTTAGGCGCCATCGGTGGTGTCCTCGCGGCGGTGCTCTCAGGCTTCATGTCGCTCCGACTGTGGCAGATGCCGCTCGCGCTCGGCGGCGTCGTGTTGCTCATCTCTGGCCCGTCGATGCTCATGGCTTGGCTCAAGCTACGTCAGCGCAACCTCGGCCCGCTGCTCGATGCAGGCGGCTGGGCCATTAACGCGCGGGCCCGCATTAATATCCCCTTCGGAGCGACCCTCACCGCGGTGGCCGAGATCCCGAAGTCCGCGATGATCGCCATCCCGGACCCCTTCGCCGAGAAGAAGAAGCCAGTCTGGCTCTACGTCACCATCGCGGTCGTCATCGCGCTGCTCGCGCTCGCGTGGGACCTTGGCCTCTTCAAGCGCGGGATTGGCTGAGCGAGTGGTTCGGAGCAATCAAAGGCTGCGCGCGAAGCGAAGCCCCGTGAACTCCGGTTTGTAGAGGGGCGCGGCGGCGTCCATCTCTTCGCGAGTGACGTAGCCACGGCGCACCATCTTCTCGAAGACGCCGCGCATCCTCTCGACCCATCTCTCGCTCCATCGTCCGTCACGCGCAACGTAGTAGGCGTGGACGGGATAGGGCTTGATCGCCATGAGGAAGAGCCCTTCGACGGCGGCCAAGTCTTCGACCTCCTTGCCGAAATAGGCGCGCGCGGCCTTCTTGATGCCCCAGATCTTCGGGCCATACTCGATGCAATTGAGATAGAGTTCGAGGATACGCTCCTTGCTGAGTGACCGCTCCACCGCGGTCGCGATGACGGCTTCCTCGAACTTGCGGGCGAGGTTTTTGGTGCGCGTGAGGAAGAGGTTCTTCACGAGCTGCTGCGTGATCGTGCTGCCGCCGTACACGTAGCGGCGGTGCTTGAAGTTCAGCTTCAATGCGCCTCGGATGAGGCTCTCCTTCATGCCGCCGTGTTTGTAGAAGCCGCCGTCTTCGGTGCCCATCGCGGCTTCGGCTATGAAGCGCGGGATCTTTCGCCTCGCGACCCAGTTGCGCGTTCCGGGGCCGACCTTTACGTCAACGAGTTGACCATTGACGATCGGCTCGAACGTGAAGCGCTGAGACAGTGACGCCAGCTTCCCGTCGACCGCCATTCCGAGCGAGGCAATGGTGCAATCCGACAGTGAACCACGGGTCTCGAAGGTCAGGTCTTCGGGGTTGGTGAGGTCGACGTCGAGGCGCGCCTCGAGCGCGGCGCGGCCTGTGACGTCGAGTCGGCCCGCCGTCTCGAGAAGCGCCCTTGGGACCGCGTCCGCGAGGCTCTGGCAGTCCTGATCAGGGATGGTCAGGGAGACCTCGAAACGCGGGGTCCCGTGGAGCGCCTCGAGGTCCAAAGAGACGGAGCCGGTGGCGCTTCCGATTCGGGCGTCCGCCACACGGGCGCTCGCGGTGCCGGCGGACCGGTCCCACGCGAAGCCGAGGTCGGCGCGGCCTTCGATGGGGCCAACGGGTCCTTTGGCGATACGCCAGTGGGCGAGCTCGAGGGCACGGACGGCGACCTGCCCAGTGGCCGTCACCCGATCGCCAGTCTCGAAGTCAACGTCGAGGAAGAGGTCTGCGCGGCTCGACTCTGGGATGGCCAGGACTCGGGTCACGCCGGTTGGATCGAGCCGGGAGCCAACGCCCGTGAGCGCGACGCTGGCGCTCCGAGGACGTCCCGAGGCGGAGAGCGTGAGCCGGGCGTCCATCCAGGCGTCCGACCGGCTCCCGAGTGGGCCGAACTCGCCAGTCGCAGAGAGGACGAAGTCGTCGCTTTGGCCACTTCGAACCAGCAGCGCACGCGCGAGACCGAAGACGTGACCATGGGCCTCTCCGGTAAGTCCGGTGGCCGACACCGCACGGAGCACGTCCCGCGGCGACCGGAGC
>CANMLD010000036.1 GCA_947498315.1 Pseudomonadota bacterium
TCGGCTGGACCGTCCCGCTTGCAGGAGTTGTCGTCGCAATCGACGTAGGTGTTACCGTCGTCGTCCTTACCGTTGCTGCACTTCGCGATCGTCGTTTCGGCCCGTTCAGCGCAGTAGGCAACGACGTCGGCTGGACCGTCTCTCTTGCAGGAGTTGTCGTTGCAATCGGTGTAGCTGTTACCGTCGTCGTCGACTCCGTTGCTGCAGGCCGCAATCGTCGCCTCCGGGGCTCTGCAGGCTTCTACTGCCGCTTTGCATGTTGGATCCTCGCAGTCCAGCTTCTCATCGCCATTCTCGTCGACCTTGTTCGAGCAACAAGCGTTCGCAGGCTCGTTCGTTCCATCAGAGTTGGTGTCGCAGATTGACTCGTCGCAGATCTTGAATTCCGCGCAGGTGAAGTCGAGGCAGTCGGACTTGCCGTCGCCGTCGTTGTCCTTGTCGTCCTGGCAAGTCGCCTCGGTGCGCTCGTCGCAGACGGTGACGAAGAGACCTTTCGTGCAGCCGAAGTCGCCGCAGTCCGAGAAGCCGTTGCTGTCGTCGTCGATGCCGTTGCTACAAAGCTCGTCGCTGAACTCGCGGAGGCAACAGGTCTCTAGGATGCCCTGGCAGTCGCGATCGCCGCAGTCGACGTTGCCGTCCTCGTCGTTGTCGACGCGGTCGCGGCAGAGATAGACGGCGTAGTGGGCGTTCTCGCTCAGCGACTGCAGAGCCGAGACCAGCTTGGGGTCATCAGCGGGCGTCGAGCCGGGGTCCGAGATCTTCTTGTACTCGCCCTCGGGTTCGATGAAGGGGACCGCTGGGAATATCTGCCCGCAGTAGCTCGAGAGGGCGACGCACTCGGCGTCGTCGCAGTCGGTGAAGCCGTCGACGTCGTTGTCGATGCCGTCATCGCACACGGCGTCGCCGGTCTCGTAGCCGTACTTTGGGACGAGAGGTCGCTCGAAGCAGCCGTTGACGACGAGGGCCACGGCCGTGATGAGCGACAGCGAGAGGCCGGCCTGAAGAGTGCGTGCGATGGGGGCGTTCATCGCGTCCTCACTTGCTCAGGCACGCGGCACGCTTGGAGCCGTAGCGACGCGTGAAGTCCACATAGATCATGCACGCGACCGGCTTCTTGCTGATCCGAAGCGCACCCGACGCGATGGCACGCGAGACGGCGGACTCGATGCTGAATCGGTCAGCGCCTTGGGGGACCTCACCGAACATGCCGGTCGTGACGTGGGCCTTGATCTGCTCGATGAGCTTCAATTCGGTCATCTGCGCGAAGGGCGGCGTGCCGATGAGGGACTTCGCGAGCGCCGCGATGGCGGCGTCGTCAGCGTCTTCTGCGGGTTGGCAGGGGATGGAGCACTCGGGGTACTCCTGCTGATGCAGCCACTTTTTGGAGGCGCCGTCCTTGGTCGAGACGAGGCGGTTGTAAGGGTTGGGGTAGCCCTCTGCCGTGGAGTGAAGCGACGTCAGGACGTAGTCCGGGACGCCATGGGCCCACATGCCCCGGCGAGCAGCGATGGCCTCGGCTTGAACGGCGAGCAGGTCGGGAGCGGCCGGCGCTTCGGTGACTGACATCGCGTGGGCGTATCCCTTTCGGACCTGATCGAGCGCGAGGTCTTTGCACCACCAGAGGATGCGACCGTAGCCGTCGCGGGCGAGGTCGGACTCGCAGCTCCAAGTGCCCTTGCGGCCGTTGATCGTGGCCTTCTTCGCATAGTGGGCGAGCTCCTTCATGGTCCAGGTGCCCCACATGTGGGCAGGGCCGAAGCTCTCGAGGGAGTTGAACCCCGCGAGGCGGCCCTGGGCGCCCTGGTGGGTCCCGGCGAGCGCGCGGAAGCTGTCGCCGTCGTTGAAGAAGACCGGTGACGACACGCCGTTCAGGAAGGCCCGAGCGACGGGCGGCTCGCCGTGCGCAGAGCCGGCGAAGGTCGCCGTCATGAGGGCGGCGGCGATCAGCGGCAGGCGGAGTCGGGTAGGGATCACAGCGCTGCACTCCTCGTGTCGTGTCGTCTTTGAACTCGCGGGCGGACCCTACCCAATCGTGGAAGGAAGGGGCAACAGACAAGTTGCCGAAAAGTGACGTTTTCGGGAAGAGGCGAAATAGGTTAGGCTGTTGGCGCACGAGTGTGCCACGGTGGGGGGCTGCCTGACGACCCGAGACCGCTTGGCGCAAGTTACATGGAGGCACGAGCCCACTTGGCGCAGAACCCGAACGCTACCGCATCTTCGAGCACCGAAACTAACGCTGGCACCACATCGAGCTCTCATAAGCTCGTGCAGCGCATCTTAGGCCTGGCGTCCGAGAAGAAGGCCTACACGCCTCGCGTGTACGAGGTCGGCTCGCTCTTCAACTACACCGACTACGTCGTCGTCTTGACCGGCCGCAGCGACCGACAGGTGCGCGCCATCGCCGAGAACATCAGCACGACTCTAAAGCTCGAGGACGGCCTCCGCCCCGTCGGCGTCGAAGGTGAAGACCTCGGGCAGTGGGTCCTGATGGACTACTCCGACGTGGTCATCCACATCTTCAACGCCCCGGTTCGCGAGTACTACGACATCGACGGCCTGTTCGGGGAAGCACCGAAGCTCGCGGTCCCGCCGCCGGAGTGGGAGCACGAGATCAAGGAAGCGCAGTACGAACAGCGTGCTTACGCACCGATTTAGTACTCGGCAGGCCAATCCCCCGTGAAGGCCTGCGTCCTCTCCACCGCCAAGCTCCGCGAGCCCTCGCTCGTCGAACGCTTCGACTACTACCAAAAGCTGCTGAACCGCCGCATCCCGCTCGAGCGACGCGACGTCAAGAAGGGCCCTCTGGTCCCTCTAGTCCCGGCGGGCTACCTGACCATTGCGCTCCACGAACGCGGTGAACCTTGGGATTCGGTGGCCTTCGCAGAGCGCGTACGCGGCTGGGAGCGTAGCGTCTCCGGGCTCTGTTTCTTGATCGGTGAAGCCGACGGGCTCGCGCAGAGCGACCTGGCGGGTGCCGCGGCCCAGTGGAGCCTGTCGCCCCTGACCCTGCCCCATCAACTCTGCTTCGTCATCGTCGCCGAACAGCTCTACCGGGCCCACACGATCATTCGTGGGGAATCGTATCACCGCCCTTGACGGGCGCCTCTTTGCCGCATAAATCCCGGTTATGAGCTTATTCGAGCCGCTCCTCGATGCCATCTTCGCCGCTCGCTGCGTCGGATGCGACGTGCCACTCCCCCGCGGAGGGGAGCGGACTGACGAGGCACGGGCGTTTTGTGAGCTGTGTGCCGCCACCTGCAACGAGCCCGAACCCGGCTGCCTCGTATGCGGTCAAGAGCTCGTGGCGCTGTTCGGCGCTGTCTCCCGTGGCCCCTGCGGCGCCTGTCTCGCGAAGCCGCCCCCATTTCGTAGCGCACACTGGGGCTACGAATACGGCGGCGCCGTACAGGACGCGATCAAGCGCCTGAAGTTCGGAGGCCGCGAAGACGTGGCAGGACCGTTGGTGCGCGCGGCCTTTCGAGGCGCCGACGTCGGTGAGGGCTGGGACGCGATCGTCCCCGTGCCCCTGCACTGGTGGCGCCTCGCTCGGCGGGGCTTCAATCAAGCGACTGCACTCGCCCACGCGCTGTCCGGCGTGACGAGAGCGCCCGTGGCGACCAGCTGGTTGCGCCGAAAGCGCGCCACCGCGCCCCAGTCTCGGCTGCCCGAGTCGCAACGCGACGCGAACGTGCGCGGCGCCTTCGAAGTGACTCGGCGCGACAAGGTCCGTGGGCGAGCGCTCCTTCTGGTCGACGACGTTGTGACGACGTGCGCGACGACGTGGGAGTGCGCCCGGGTGCTACGGCGCGCTGGGGCGGCGTCGGTCGATGTGTGGTCGGTGGCGCGAACGCTGGCGTGACGCCATTTCGCTCTGGAGCCGGCGTTATCGTCCTGGAAGCAGTCGCCCTCCGCCCGACGGTGCAGGCGAGCTCGTCATGCCGGGGCGAATGCGCACGTTCTGACCGTCAGCACGACCGCGGTCGAGCGCGGTGCCTGGGCGGTAAGTACCACCCCGCATGGAGGAGGTGCTCGGGTAGCGACTATCGAAGAACTCGTCGAGACCGGGGTCACCGAGCCAGACCAGGCCCTCCTTCTGGTGGACGACCTTCTGGGCGTCAAGGTGATCTCGAAAGCCCATGACGACTCCGACGCGATACGAGGCCTTGTCGCTGCCACGAGCGCCGTGGCGCCGCTTGTACTTCTTCCAGAGGTCTTCGAGGACGCGCCCGAGATAGTCGAACGTGTACTCGGCGAGCTCCACGTTCTCGGGCGTGCCGATGAGCTCGATCATCGACATGGCTTTGTCGCTGGCGATCGACGTGGTCCGCAGGAAGATGACCTTCACGAAGAAGTGCGAGACGAGGAGGTTGGCGAGCATCTTGAGCTCGGTCGAGACGCGCCCGATGGGCTTGCCGATTCGTTTGTAGATGTGGCCATCGGACGTCCCGGCCTCGGAGAGCTCGATATTGTGCTTCAGCAGCAGGCGGTTGGCCTGGGCCATGGCGGCTTGGGCCTCGTGTTCGTTCTCGGAGGTCGCGAGGTTCAGCAGCTTCTGGATGCGCGCAACCATCCGCTGGTGCTCGGGCGACCGGGCTTCGCCGCGCGCCTCGGGGTTGATGCGGAGCATGGCGCATGCGCGCGCGAAGAGCTCCCCGTGGGGCTCGGCGCCTGGCGTGTCGAACAGCTCGACGACGACCTGGTGCGCCATCTCATGGCGCAAGGTCTCTTCGACCTCAGCCCATGTGTCAGCGACCAAGTGATGCACGCCAATGCTGATGGTGCGGCCCTTGGGCTCCCAAAAGCCGAGGCGCCCTTCGACGTCGGTGAGCGTGAAGGTGGGCATCTTGAGCCGACCGTCACAGTCGGCTTGATTGATGCGGTACCAGCGGGTCGTCAGCTCGGTGAGCCAACGGCGTTGAACTGAAGCGGGGAGTTCGGCGACGCGCATGGGCGCGACGTACCAAGCTCACGGGCCTTCCGCAAGGGTCGCCTTGTCGATTGGAGATCGATTGGAGACGGCCCGGTCAGCGAGCGGACGGCCCGCGGCCCTTGGCCGGAGCGAGCTTGCTGCGGTAATGCGCCTCCATGACTTCGCGTGCCACGAGCGTGGCTTTCACCTTCCAGGCGTCCCGGTTGATGACGAGCGCCGCGATCGCGATCTCCGGGTTCTCGCGTGGCGAGAAGCCGACCCACCACGTCACGGAGAAGCGGCCGCCGCTGCCGTCCGGAGACGACAAGCTGCCGGTCTTCCCGGAGATGTCTATGCCGTCCATCACCGCGTCTCGATTGCGGAAATAGGCGCCGGCAGTGCCTTCGGTGGTGGTTGTGAGCATCATGTCGGCGAGGACCTTGGCGGTCTCGACCTTCATCACGCGACCGAGCGGCCGGGGACGCGCCTCGTAAGCGACTTCCTTGGTCGGCATCACGTGCCGCTCGACGAGGAGCGGCGCCATCATGACGCCTTCGTTGGCGATCGCAGCGGCGATCATGGCCCCGTGAAGCGGCGAGAGGTGCGTGTTCTCGAAGCCGGCTGCCGTGCGGGCGAAAGGCAGGACAGCCTTGAGTCGGGCGTCGCGGTCGAGCCGGCTGAGGCCGTCGAGGCTAGGAGCCTTCCCGCTCTCGGCGGCGTCCTTATCGAGCCCGGCCGCTCCGAGAGCATCGACGTCGGACAGCTCCGGGATCTGAGCCGAGCTGACCTCGGCGGGCAGGTCGAAGGGGATGGTGCGGTTGAACCAAAATCGATTCGAGAACTTCTCGAGCGCGCTCTGATCGATGTTTCCTATCGCCAGCTTACCGAAGATCTGGTTCGTCGAGTTTCCGAGCGCCTGCGCGAACGTCTCGCACTGCTTGTCCTTGCGTGGGTCGTCTTCGAGGCTGCGCGCGGTGAGCCCGCGGTGTCCTCCGTGGTAGCAGACTTGGGTCTCTGGCATGACGCCCGCTTGTTCGATCAAGGCGGCGGCGGTGACGAGCTTGAAGACGCTTGCAGCAGGCGGGTTCGCCATGAGCGGGATACGCCGGAGGCTCGGCTGCTCTTCGGAGTGTTGGGCCCACGCGAGGATACGTCCGGTTGAGGGCTCGATGGCGACGACGGCGCCGAAGGGCACCTCGCCCGCGGCGAGCACATCGATGGCCGTCTTTTGGAGCTCCGGGACGATCCCGTACTCGAGGCTGCCGCGCTTGCCGAGGTCCTGAATGAGCTTCCCCGGCCCGCGCTTTCCGCCGGGCACGAGCTTGGCGCGCTCCGGTTGGATGAGGCTGGCAGGGACGTTCGGTCCCGTCGTGCTTTCGGGCACCAAAGGGAGGCGTGCTGCCGCCGGCGCGGCAGGCTGCGTAGCCTTCGTTACGAGAGCGGGCTTGGGCGGCTCTTTCGGCAGAGGGGTCTCCTTCCAGGCAACGACTGCAGCACCGAGCCCAATGACGAGCCCGAGCGAGACGCAGATGGTGACGGCACGACTTTCGAGCATGGATCCCCAGAGGGTTGACGTTCCGGTTGCGGCTCGGCTTGAAACCGACGAGAGCCGGATGCAGCGACTACGGCGCCTGTGCTGTCAGGGCGGCGAGCCGGGATGAAAAGAACTGGTGGCTACTGACGAGACGGCGGCAAGGGCCGATGTGTCACAACACGACCGACCTTTGCCAACCGCCCGGACAATAGAAGGGGCCTCGCAGAACCGCAAAAAACTGGCCATCGAAACGCGCGACGTGGGGCGCATCGCGCTGCAAAGGCGCGCGCGCGCGACCGGTCTAGCGCCCTTCTGGCGGTGGTCCTGGAGCCGGTGTTAGCCCGTCAAGGCGCACGGGGCGGTAGTCGCGCCCCTCCCAGTCCGCTTCGGCGACGCCAAGGGGCCGCTCTCCCGCCGCGATGGCGTATGAGGTCGCTACGTAGCGGTAAGACTCAACGACAGGCGCCCCGTCGATGACGCGGCGAGGCAGCTCGTGGAACCACAGCGGCAGTTGGAGGAAGGCGGCGGCGTGCCGCTTCCGGCGAAGCGCGATCTCCTCGAAGAGGCGCTCGAGCGGCGTGTCCGTCGTGTAGATGACGCCGACGGCCTGCTCGAAGTAGCCAACGTCAGTCTCCGGCATCTTCTTCTCGGCCCACGTGAAGTCTTTATCGAGCGCCAGGCTCTCTTCGAGAGTCATGGCCGTGCGCGCCCCCTGCATGTAGAGCATGAGCGGCGGCGTCATGACCTTTCGTGTGCGAATTCGCTTCTCGAGGTCACTGTCGTCGTAGGGCTCGCGGAACTGGTCGTAGCCGCGCAGCTTTAGCGGGGTGGTCCAAATGGAGCCAGAACCGAGCGCGGTGGTCGAAAGCTGAATGAGGCGGGTGCAGGCCGCGATGTCCCTCGGGATCCCGCCCCAGAGCGCGAGCTCCTCTTGGGCGAGCTCCTGGTCGCGGTTGGTATAGAGGACGATCGGGCAGGGAGGCGGCCGGCCCGTTGGATCGGGCCGCGGCGTGAGAGTCGCGAGGAGCTCGAGCTTCGCAGGCTGTTCGACCGCGAACCGGGCGGCGTTGAACGAGACGGCGTTGAAGGCGCCCGCCACCGGGAACCACGCGAAGCCGATCAGCGCGATAGCGAGCCCCCCTTGCAGGAGGCGACCTGGAACACGATCGGGGACCGAGAGGCGTTCGCCGTCGGACGACCGGAGCGTCGCCGTCGCGATCTCACCTCCACGCCAGACGAGCCCATAGAGCATGGGCAAGAGCGGGGCGTAGAGGCGGGCGCTGAGGTCGGCGCGCGAGAAGCTCGCCAGCACCGGGCCGGCGAGGAGACCGAGCACGCCAAAGAGGAGGGTGAACGCGAGTGTGCGCTCGTCGTTCTGGCCGCGGGCAGCGATGACGCTGAGGGCGGCGAGGGCGGCGACCATAGCCACCAGCACGGAGATCCAGTCCGAGAAGATGATGGATTCGTAGTGGTTATAGAAGCGAAGCACCGGCGCGAAGAAGGGGAGCAGGGCGGCCAGGATGAGCGTCCATGACGGCACGGTCCATCTCCTCGCAGCGAGCACGACGAGGAGGACCACGCCCGCGAAGCCGAGGACGTAGAAGACCTGACTGACGTCATGGAAGGCGATCCAGGCGACGCGCACCCACTCGAAGCCCTCGTTGCCGATGCCGTAGGCGTGCGTGACCGGGGGTTTCCGGAAGAGGATGGGGCTCACGACCAGCGCAAAGAAGGCGAAATACGCAGCGGCGATGCGGAAAGCGCCGAGACGACGAGGCCATGGGCCCGTTCGCGCGAAGAAGTCCGCGGCGCCGGCGCCAAGTAAGTAGGCGAACATGAGGACGGCGGTGGTCTCTTTGGTCAGGACCGCGAGGACTAGGAAGGGGGTGGCGAGCCGGAGTCGCTTCTCGCGGAGGAGGGCGCCGCCCATGAGCACCCAGATGCCGCCGATCATGTCGAACTCGGGGATGGTCCAGGCGCTGAAGAGGACCGTGGGCGCAAGCTGCGCGGAGACCGACCCGAGGAGCGCGACGGGGGCCGTCAAGCCGTGGGCGAGCAGGAAGCGACGGGCGGCGAGACCGTAGGGGACGAGGAAGAGCCCGTGCGCGAAGGTGAAGCGTTCGAGCGACAGGAGATCGCGGCCAAAGAGCTCTGCGCCGGCCTTGACGAAGAAGGTCGAGAGTGGCCGATACGCGTGGGTGTACATCGGGGGAGGGTTGTAGATCGGCTTCAGGAGCTCGATCGGGTCCCACGGGATCTGGTCGACGATGTCGAAGACATAGAAGACGATTGAGTCGACGCCAGGAGCGACGCCGAGCCACGCGAGCACCACCCCGAGAGAGGTGATGAGCGAGATGGACAGTGCGGGCGAAAGGCGGAGCAAGGTCTTGGCGGGCCCCGAATGCGAGGCCTGATCCGAGCTCAACGCTTGATCAGCTCGCGGAGGACGCGCGTCGCCTTGTGGCCCGTGGACTCAGGGATGAGCGCCTTGGCGGTAGACGCCTCGATGCACAGGCCGCAACCGATGCAGCGCTCGTAGACGATGCGGTTCGGTAGCTCGATTGCATTCGTCGGGCAGACGGCGGCTTCAGCCGTGAGCACGGCATCCGGAACCGCTGGGTTGAGGACGGGTTTCGTGCGGCCGCTGACGCCGAAGCGCACGGCCCTGAGCGCGGCCGACAGCGGTGGGAACGTGATGATCTGAGTGCGGAGCCCTGAATCCGGACGCGGCCTCTCGAAGGGCCGTACCGGAAGTGGCGTGCCCTCTGGGTGAACCACCCACCGCTGCTTCATGTCGCCGAGGCCTTGGTCGTGGGCGAGGCGGATGTGGTCGATGTCTTCCGGCTCGAAGCCCATGATCTGGGCGCAGACGGCGTCGACGCCGACGAGGTCGGTGCCGCCGACGAGGACGTTCATCGCGACCGGCTTGCCGTTCGTTGGTCCGTGACCCTCCATCGCGGTGATGCCATCGACGATGGTCAGCTTGATACGCGACTTCAGGCGCCGATAGAGCTCGACGACGTCTTTGCTCACGCCCCGCCGATGGAACTCGTGACGGTCGGGCCAGGACAGGAGGCCCATGAGGCCTTTCATGCCCAGGGTGACCTCGGTGCGGTTGTGGGTCTTGAGCTTCGGCAAGCAGATGATGCCGTCGGCGCCGAGAGCCGCCATCCCGACGTGGTAGACGCGACCGCCGGCGTCGTCGTGTTTGAGGGGGCGTAGCGCCATCGTGTGGACTCGGCTGTCGACCATCTCGATGTCGAGAGCCTTGCAGAGATCGCGGACGCCTGTGACTTCCATGACTTGATCGTAGTCGTGGATGTGGCTGGGCGCTTCGACCAGCACCGGCTTGCCTCGACGTTCCCGAATCCAGCGAGCGACTTCCTCGATCAGCCAGAGCTCGGTCGTAGCACCAGTCTGCGAGGGCAAGGGAGCGCAGAGGTTGGGCTTGATGGCAATGACCGACTTCGTCTTGATGCGGACGAACTGGTCGAGGAGGGCGCGAACGAAGGCGCGCTGCGCCTCGCGATCGGTGCTTCGGAGGATGTGAGTTCGGGTCGCGTCGAGCTCCATCAGGCCGCCCTCGCCCTTTCGCCCGAGAAGGCGAGCTTCTTCAGCAAGAACTTGGCGCTCAGCCCGTAGAAGCGGGCTTCGTGATCGAAGTTGAAGGGGAGCGACGCCAGCCGTTGCCGTGCGAAGCGAAGCGCGAAGCTCGGGCGGAAGATCATCTCCCGATAGAAGCGCTTCTGGAACTCGTAGAGCTGTTCAGTTGGCACGGCGCTCACATTGATGATCCGGTTGTAATGCGAGAACTCCTCGGGAGACAGGGTGTCGCTCTCGCGGAAGGTCTCTTCGTAGTACGGCGAGCCCGGATAGGGCGTGAAGAAGCCGACTTGCAGCAGGTCGGGGTCGAGGCGCTTGGCCAAGGTGAGTGTCGCTTCCATCTCGGCCAACGTCTCGGTCGGGTTGGCGAGCAAGTAGAAGTTGACGAGGAAGAGCCCGGCGCGGCGGGCGGCGTCTGCAGCGCTGATCGCGTCTTCGACGGTCTCCTTCTTGCGGAGGACCTCGAGGATGCGCGGTGAGCCGGATTCGATGCCCATGCTCACGGTGCAGCAACCGGCCGCTTTCATATGCTTCAGGAGCGCGTCGTCGACACAGTCCGCGCGAGTCTGCACTGTCCAGCTCAGCTTCACTCTTCGCCGGATGAGCTCGTCGCAGAGGGCGTGAGTGCGCTCCTTGTCCATGGTGAAGATGTCGTCTTTGAAGTGAAGGACGGTGGCCCCGAGGCGTTCGAGGAGCGCGACCTCTTCACCGACGTTCTCGACGCTGCGGTATCGCATCTTGCGGCCGTAGCTGTTGCGAAGCGTGGGCGAGCAGTAGAGGCACGGGTACGGGCACCCGCGACTCGACATGAGGAAGCCCCACTGCCGACGACGGACTACGTTGGTCGGATGGAAGACCGTGTATTCGGGGCGCATGAAGAGCGCGTGTTTTGGAAAAGGGAGGTGGTCGAGGTCCTCTCGGAGCGGACGCGGGCCAGTGGAGATGGCCTCGCCGGGTGTGGCGCCGGGAAGCGAGAGCCCGGGGACGGTCGAGAGCGACGCGCCGGCAGCACGAGCGTCGACGAGCTCAGCGAGGGCCTCCTCGTACTCGTATTGCGCGCACGCGTCGAAGACGCCGCGATCTTTGAAGAAGTCCCCCGGTCGGGCGGTCGCGTGTTGGCCGCTCGCGACGATCAGCGCGCCCGGAAGGAGGTCGCGTGCCGCCTGCCCGAGCTCGTTCACGGACCGAACGGCAGTGGTGATCCCGTGCAGGATGACGATGTCGGGCCGCCCGGTTCGGAAGGCGCGCAGGACGTCTTCGCGGGTGAAGGCGTGGGTCTCGCCATCGATGAGGGTGACGCGATGGCCGCTCAACTCCATGAGGCTGATGGCGGTCCCGAGCTTGATGGGCGCCATCACGTTTTCGGGGTGCGCTTTCGGGATGTCCGCCCACGACGCGATGCGTACGATGAGCACATCGCCGCCGCTGCGTATGGCGCCGCTCACACGGGGAGCGCCACTCGAGACGGAGCGGACGCGCGGGGCGCCGATGGAGGCGGTTCGAAGGACGGTCACGGCTGACGCTCCGGCATGAAGTCGCGCGTAGTCTACGTGGCATGGGGTTGTGCCGCCACTCCTACCGGCATGGGGTCCCGGGGGTTCCCAGGGTTCCCTTGCGACCGGGGCTCGTGAGCTTCGCGGAGAAGCTCAGCCGCCCTGCCCGGCCGCGGGTACCCCGGCCCGACGTCACCGCGCCTTCGGACGGCGAAGGCAGCACGAGCGGTGTCCGCTTTGCCGAGATGTTGGCTGCGTGTCGCGACGGCTTCATCCCGCTCGAAGGGAACTCGCCGAATCGCATGGATGACCCGTCGGCAAGGGCTCTCGCGCGCTCGCGATTGTGCCGGTAGCCTAGAGATGATCTAAATGGAAGACCCACCAGGGGCCGAAGGGGAGGAGCGCGAGCGCCGCCCAGATGCTCCACTCTCCCGCTACGTCCTCGCTCGAGTCATCCCGTCTCATCAATTCCGCCTGAGACATGCCCCACTTCTCCGTCGCCTTGCCTTCTCTCCGTTGATAGATCCTTCTTTCAAAATCATGCGCTGGTTAAGGTCTCTCTCAACACAGGCCTAGCTCGACGGCGCGGAACGCGTACGTCGATCGCGTAGCAACGCGGCACGTCTACGACACCGCACGTTCGACCACGGAACCTCGCGGCTGGCCCCCGAGTAGTCAGGCCGTGCATGTGGCCCTCGTCAACCCTCCCGCGCTGTCCGGCAAAGCCGTCTTTCGCGACGGCTATTGTTCCAGCTCTTCGAAGAGTGGCTACCTGTGGCACCCTCTCGACTTGCTGGTTCAGAGCGGGATTCTGAGCGCCCGCGGCCATGCATTGACGTTCATCGACGCCGTAGCAGATGGTCTCGACGGGGACCGCCTCATCGAGCGCTTGGCCCGCGCTCGCCCCGAGGTCATCCTGGGCCTCGCTGGGGACGTGAGCTGGCCTGCAGACGTCCGATTCTACAGGCGACTCGCTGCGCGGCTTCCAACCACGAGGCTCGTGCTCTCGGGGGATGTTCCGCGTTTCGAGTCGATGAAGGCGTTCCGTGAGCTGCCGAGCCTCGATGCGGTGCTCACGGACTTCTCGCAATCGGGCTTCGCGGACTGGGTCGACGGCGAACGATCGGCGGTGGCTGGGCTACTCCTGCGAGACGCCTCGCCCGAGTCCCATGAGGCGGCGACACCGCCCAATCGACGTCCGTGGTCCTCCTCTCCCGCCCGACACGATCTGCTCGGCCGCCGCTACCGCCTGCCCTTTCACGGTGGCTTGCCCTTTGCGAGTGTCCTCGCGTCGTACGGCTGCCCCTACTCCTGCACCTTCTGCAACACAGGCGAGCTGGGCTATCGCGGCCGCGATACGGGTGAGGTCATCTCGGAGCTGCAGGGCGTTCGCCGCCTCGGTTATCGTCGGGTCTACCTCCGCGATGCCACCGCGAACGGCAAACGCGCCGCGCTGCTGGAGCTCTGCCGGGCTTGGGAGCGCGCAGACCTCGGCCTCAGCTGGAACGTCTTCTGTACCTTTTCGCCCTTCGACGCCGAGCTGGCAGGCGCCATGGCCGGCGCAGGGTGCCGAGTCGTTCAGTTCGGGATCGAGGCGGGCGATGACGCGATCCGCTCTGCCAACGGAAAGGCGTTTCGGAACGACGCTGCGGCGGCGGCAGTTCGCTACGCCCACGACGCGGGTATGCAAGTCTGCGGTCACTTCGTCCTCGGGCTCCCGGGCCAGGACGAAGACGGCGTCAGGCGCACGCTCGCCTTCGCGCGGGAACTCGACCTCGACTTCGCCAGCTTCAACCTCGCCGCCGCACGCCCCGGAACCGCCTTGAGAAGGGAAGCGGACGAGCGCGGCATGCCGGGTGGCGACGCTAGCGGCGATGGCTTCATTGCCGGTCTCAGCGCCATCGAGCCCGGTCGCCTACGTGCCCTCAAACGCACGGGGACACTGAACTTCTACTTGCGCCCTCGCCCACTGCGCGCCGTACTCCCGGACCTCCGCCACCGGGAAGGGTGGGCGCACCTCGCCGCCATGGGCCGAGCGTTCGTGCGGACCTGGTGACATGCATGGGGGAGCCTATGCGTGCGGCCCAATTCCCGAATCGTCGGCGGGAGGTGCCGCGAAATCGCCCTCCCGCGGATTGGCCTCGACGGCCAATCCACTGTACTCGCGATGGCCAGGGCGTTTCCGGTGGCGAAAGCGGGCTCATTGCCCCGGTGAGACACCGGAAGCGACCTGGACGCGCGAGGCGAAGCGATTTCGCGCACCGGACGCCGACGATTCGGGGCACAACCTCAGCGGCCCCCAGGGGGCGGGCCGGAGTGCGAAGGGAACGGGGTCCCCTGAATGTCGAGAAGGACGGTGGCGTGACTATCGATGCGTCTGCCGTCGACGTCGACAGCGACGGTGATGGCGACCTCGCGCTCGATGGAAGCGTCAAAGTCGAGAGCCACCCACTCCACGAGCCAGTAAAGGGTCTCGACACGCCAGCCGTCTCCACCCGACCCTGCGATCTCGGTCGCCTTCCTTCGAATGACCCCGGAGTGCGGACGAGAATCTTGATCTCGACGCTCCGTGGCCCACTCGATGGGGAGGCTGCCGCCCCCAGATGCCCCGGTGAGCTCGAGAGCGCCGACCACCATGAGCGCGCCTTGGCTTCCGAATACGGCGGGGACGCGATCGTGGTCCGCGATCGGGACGAAGGCATCGTCCGTCATGACGCCGAGCGTCAGGATAGGCTCTGATAGGCCCACCCGCTGGTCGTCGGGGGCATCGCACGCGCCGGCGAGCGCGACGAGAAGCCAAGCAAGCCTCTTCATCATTGCGATCCCAAGCCGCTGCCCTGACGCGTGGGCGCGATGAAGGTGGTCGCGATATCGATGAGGCTGCGGATCTTGGGCAAGCTAGACAGCGCGGCGGGGACGATGACCTTCAAATGCCGTTGCCGGCCAATGACGTCGGGGAGGACGGCCCAGCCTCCCCACGGCATCGGGTGCGTGTCGCTCATGCCGGAAGCGTGCCCTACCGACGTTGAGGAGGCAAACCACCAGCATCGTAGCGAGCGAAGTGCAGCCGTCTCCGGGAGCTCACCCTTGCTGTCGCCAGTCTCGGACCTGAGCAGCCACTCTGGCCGCTTGATCTCTCGCCGTGTCGCTGGACCCGCTCGCGGCCGAGCTCGCCGAACTGTACGCACGATGGCCGCCGTCACGCGCCGAAGTCGTCATGCCCGCGACGTGGCTCCACGCGTGGTACACCGGCCTCGAGACGGGCCTCGAGCGCATCGCGGAAAGGCACTTGACCTACATAGGCGCACTCGGCGACGGTTCGCTCATGGACCTCGAACGTCGCACTTTCATCGAACGCGCCGCGCTCGCCTTCGCGGTGTCACCACTTCTGGCCTGCGAAGGCGGCTCTAGCTCGCAGCGCGACGGAACGGTGCCTGACGGCACGGCGACCGGAGACACAAGTAAGCCCGAGCCGCCGTCAGACGCCGTCGGCCGGTTCAGCGACATCGTGACTGCGCCAGAGTGTCCGGATCCGCTCGCGGCGCTGATCGAGGCTGGCCCAGAGGGCACGCTCGACTTCAGCGAGATGCCTTATCGCCAGGACGACCCGCGGTGGACCGCCGAGATCATGTGGGATCGGGACCAGGTCCTGAAGGTAGCCACCGAGTTCAACGGGGAGAGCCCGGAGATCGCCGACGCCTTGATCCGCGAGTACCCCGAGGGCAACACCATCGGTAACGAAGGCTGCATGCTCACGTGTATGGCCATGGTGCTTCGCCTCTTGGTCCCGAACGAGGACCCACCGTGGACGCCGGCGACGCTGAATGCCCTGGCTCAGCTCTTCTACTACTACACGCCTTCGGGGCTCTCGCTCACGACGCTCTACGGTGACCTCGTATCGGACTCGAGCGTCGGCGAGGTGCAGCTCGTGCTCAAGGAGGACTATCTCCCGGCGCAGACGGGGTGGCCCAAGGTCTATGCGAACACGTCGCCGCTCGTGCGTGCGTATCGAAGCCTGCCCGTGGGGAAGCGTGCCGACATCTTGCTCATGGTCAAGTCCGGCACGTACCTCGACACGGTGGCCTCGCACTACTCCCTGCTCCATCCGGACGACACCGGCGGACCGGAAGACCCGGATCCGCTCATCCTCGATCCCGCGATGCCCCTCACCACGTCCGGCCCTTGGCGACTGACCGATTCGGCCAATCAAGTCACGCTCGACGAGGGGATCGCCGCCGCCTGGGAGGAGGACAACATCGAACCGACGCAGCTCGGCGGCGTCTGGGTGTTCACCCGCTGGCCGGCCGACCGGCGACGTACACGGCTGGGGCCGCTGCTCGCCGCCTGGGCGCGGGAGCTCGCGAAAGAGAGCTGACACTCACTGCCCCAGACACTCACTGCCCCAACGCCGGGCGATTGCGCTGGACCTCCTCCGCGGTCGCGGCAAGAAAGGCGCATGATGGTGGGCCAAATCACAGCAGGTCCACGAACGACGTGATCGTCGGCGTCGACTGCGGGGCGCCGCGGCGGTCCCGAGATCAGCGGCGAAAGATCATCGCCGTCGCTGCGCTGCCGGCCGGACGTCGGTGTTGGCCATGAGGCCTTGTAACGTCGGTCCTCTTGCGCCCTCGTCGCAGGACACACGCCGTCGCGTCAACGCCGTCGCGCATCACTAGGTCGATTCACAGGGGCCGCGAGGCGTCGACGTCGTGTGGTACGTGGACCCACCGCTCGACCTAGGCAGGCCCGGGCGACCATGGGTCAGGGTAACGCCCCCTAACGCTCGCGCTGGAACGGCGGCTCTCGTCAGCGCCGCAGCGCCGCCCACACGAGGTGCGGGTCGTTCGCGGCGAGACCAACAAGGGCATCGCCCACGCGCTGAACGTCTCGGTATCGATGGTCGAGCAACACCTTGCCGGACTCTACCAAAAGTCGGGCTCCGAGAACCGCCCGGGCCTGGTCGCAGCGTTCTGGAGCGACGAGTCCATCGGTCGCGCGTGAGCCCTGGCGGCGCGTACGGGGCCGAGTGGCGCCGTGCCGCTGGCGAAGCGGGGACACCTGAGGCAAGCTGCCCTCATGGACCCGCGCGTCACCGCTGAGATACTCGAGCGCCGCTCGAGAGAGCGATCGACGGCGGCTGAACGTCTGGCGGCCGGGCTGCGGGCGCATGTCGTGAAGACCGTAAGAGACCGCCTCCCGCCGGAAGGCCGAGCGTGGCTCATCGGCAGCCTCGCCTGGGGCGCCTTCGGCACGCGCAGCGACATCGACCTCGTACTCGCAGACCTCTCCGAGGACGACGAGACTGTCCTCGAGTGGGCGCTCATCCAATCCACGGATCGCGCCATCGAGCTCTTGCGCCTTCGGGATCTCCCGCCGGCATTCCAGTCGCGCGTCGTCCGCGACGGCCTCCAGATTCATGCCGCCCGGGACTGACGCGCGAGTCCGTCTCGCGCGCCTCGACGCCGAGCTGTCGCACGATGTCGACTCGCTGGACAGGCTCGCGGCCGAGCTCGCCGAACTCCACGCACGATGGCCGCCCTCACGCGCAGAGGTGGTCATGGCCGCGACGTGGCTCCACGCCTGGTACACCGGTCTCGAGACAGGGCTCGAGCGCATCGCGCGCCTGGTCGACGAGACGGTCCCGGGCGGCGCAAGCTGGCATGCTGAGCTCGTAGCGCAACTGCGCGTCGACGTCCCCGGCGTGCGCCCTGCAGTCATCCCCGCCGACGCCGCGGTGGACCTCACGGAACTCCGCAAGTTCCGGCACTTCTTCCGGAATGCCTACCTGGTCGACTTCGACCCCGTACGCATACAGGCCATGGTGTCGCGATTACTCCGCTGCCACGGCCCCATACGGGAGGGACTCGACGCGCTGCTCATCCACGCCCGTGCGGTCGCGGTAACGCTCGCGGGGTAGCCGGCGAGACGCAGTCCCGCGAAGGCAGACCGGCGTGTCGCGCGACTAGATGACGCGACGTTGCGCCGCTTCTGGGGGTGGTTTCTCTAGCGGGCGACTGGTCGGAGGATGCCATGCAGGAGATCGACGCTTCCTACGCCGAGACTTACTTCTCGGCGTTCCTGGCAGATTGGATCTTCGGCAGATTGGATCTTCGGCAGATTGGATCTTCGGCAGGTTGGATCTTCGATTGCTTTCGCCAGCCAGACCCAGCAACCAGTGGGGCACGAAGGCGCGCCAAATCGGCCGTCGGGTGTGCTTGGGCAACTTCGCTGGAGGAGGGCTGGGCTTCGGGAGGGCGCGGTGAGTGCCGTTGGGTCAACTTCTGAACCACAACAATGAGGTGGCTCTGCCCAAACCGAGCTCACGCCCCTCGGCGTAGCGAGTATGGACGCACCGGTTGATTCAAGCTCGTAGCTCTTCGAAGTCCATCGCGACAGGTTGCCCGATGCGCGACCTCAGGGGAACGTGTTTATGGCCCTCCTCGCGGAGAGCTAGTCTCGGACCATGAACACGGCGTCAAGGGTCTACCGGCGCGCTACTCGGTTCAGGCCCGAATCGGAAGCCGATCGCGACCATCCCTGAGATCCCGAACAGCGAATCCGAAGACTGTTCCCCGATGGACTTGACGGTCTCAAGTGGCGTTACGCCTCCGCGTCGCGCGACCGCCGAAACCCGAGCCACGTCTCGAAGACCAAGACGAAGAGCAGCGCCGCCAGGACGAGGGGCCAGAGATCGGAGCGACGTTCGTCGGCGGACTGAAGCGGTCGAACGTGGTCAGAGACAGCGTCGGCGAGCGGTTCGGCGCCGGCGAGGGACCTGGCAAGGGCTTCTGGATCGGCCGCTTCCAGCGAGGACTCGCGCGGGTCTAGGCCCACCGCGAAAGCGGAGTCGAGGCGTTCGGAGCTGGCCATGCCATCGCCCGTGGCGCTTACGTCGCTGCCCTGCGCGCTACGCCGCTGAGTGACCCGGTAGATCCCGACATGGCGCGTGTCGCGGAAGCGGAGATCGCCGCCGGCGAGGTCAGCGCCTTCAAAGCGGAAGACGTGGCCGTCAGGGCGCGTGACTTCGACCTGCCGTACGCCGTCGGTGGCGGGGATGGTCTGGGTCTCGCCGACGACGAGGTCTCGGCTGCGCGGGCCTTCGAGGCGACTGCCAAGGTACTCCACGATCTGCTGGACGAAGGGCAAGTAGCTCGTCTTGAAAGGGAGATCGGTGAAGTCACGGTCGAGCGTGCTCGTGAAGAGGACGACCCGCCCCTCTCCGATGAGCCGCTCGACGAGCGCCGGGCTGCCATCCGTGTAGCTCGCGAGCACGGTCGTACGGGCCTCTGGAGTCGGTGCGAGGAGGAGATACTTCTTGACCCTTGCCGAGAAGAGGCTGGCGTCCGGGATGGCGTCGAAGGCGGTCAACATCGGATGCGTGGTGTTGACGGTACCGATGTGGACGGGCTCCCGGCTCACGTCCTGAATGCCGCGTATCGGGAGGGGCGAGAGGTCGCCGAGCGCACCGCTCCAGCCGTCGGCAGTCACGTTGTCGCCGCCCGAGATGAAGAGCCCTCCCCCGCTCTCAACGAAGGACCCAAGCGCTTTCACTTGCGCGTCATCGAGGCCCTCGACGTTGGCCAGCACGACGACGTGGCTGGTGGCGAGTTGGGCCGAGCCGAGCTCGTCGCTTCGGATGACCGTTGCGACAGTGCGCGTCACCGCGTCACGGCCTGGCTGGAGCGCAGCCCTCAGAAAGAAGGTCTCGTCGCGATGTGGGATGCCGCGCGGTGCGCCGTTGACGACGAGGACAGAGATGCGTCTCCCCACGTCGACGACGAAGCTGCGGCTGTTGTCGAGGAGCAGCTCGTCTGGCCCGATCTCGACCGTTCCCGCGGCGAGCCCGCTCTCGGGTAAGCGTAAGGTGAAGGTCTTGGTCCCCGTCTCCCCAGGGCCGAGCTTCAAGGCGCTCTTCGCGGCACGGGTGCCGAGGTTCACGGTTACGACATCCTCGAGGCTGGTCCGGCGGTCGTTGCGGATGGTGACGTCCACCCGAACATCTCGAGGCGTGCCGGGGACCGGCTCTGCGATGACTTTCGTCACGGCGGCGTTGCCGGGCGCTTGCCCGTCGCGCACGTCGATGAGGGAGACTCGAGGCGTCCGCTCGAGCGACCACGGCCGACCGAGGCCTTCCCATTCGGTGGCCTGCAAGTCCGTGAAGACGGCGACTTCACGCCGTTCGTGGGACGCTTCGACTAGGATCTGCTCCGCGATACGAAGGGCGCCGGCGAGATCGGCGCGGCCAGCCGATGGAGCGATGCTGCCAAGGACACTCTGAAGGAGCTGGCGGTCGTAGGTCAGCCGGGTCGTGAGCGCCTTGGCGGGACTCTCAGCGAGCACGATCGCGGCATCGCTGTCGGCACGCAGGTCGCCGATGAGGGCTCGGGCACGGTCCACAGCACGGTCGAGGAGCGCTTCCCCATCAAGGCGAGCAGACATCGACGCGGACGGATCGATGACGATGACGACGCTGGTCGGCGTACCGCTGCCGGGCGACGCGGCGACGTCGCTCGTGAGGAAGGGCTTGGCGAAGGAGAAGGGGATCGCCGCGATGAGCAAAACCCGGAGCGCGAGGAGGAGGAGCTCGCGGAGGCGATAGCGGCGAGCCACCGCCTTGTTCATGCCAAGCAGGAACTCCATCGCCGCAAACTCGTGCACTTTCGCACGTTTGCGTTGAATGAGGTGGATGAGGATGGGGATGAGGCCTGCGAGCATTCCCCACAAGAGCCCCGGGACTTCGAAGTTCAACGGCCAGCCCCCGTCGCGCCATCGCCCGCGCGGCGCGCAAAGAGGTCGGCGAGGAGGCGATCGATGGGGATGTCGGTCGACGCGACGCGATGCTCCATCCCCGCGGTGGCGGCTGACGAGGCGAGCTCGCGCACGAAGCGCTGAAACTCCGCACGGTAGGTGGCCGCGATGAGTCGTGGCTCGGTCGCGATCTCGACGCCAGACTCGAGGGAACGGAAGACGGTGAGGTCCTCGAAGGGGAAGCTCGCCTCCCAGGGGTCGAGCACCTGCAGCAGCGTGACGTGGTGGCCCCGCCGTTCGAGCTCTTCAAACTGTCGGAACCAGCGAACATCGGACTCGAAGAAGTCGCTGATGAGGAAGATGGGGCCACGCCGACCGAGGCGCTCGACCAACTCACTTCCGGCCCGGATGAGCGACGTCGCGACCCGAGGCTTCGGCGCGTGGCTCACGATGGCTTCGCAGAGCGGCCAGAGGTGGTTCATTTGAGCGCGGGGGGGAACCCAGGTCCGCACCGCTTCGCTGGCGAGCAGGAGCCCCACCGAGTCTTGTTGCCGCAGGACCAAGTATGCAACGGCGGCGGCAAGCGACGCCGCGTGGTCCCACTTCGAGAGGGTGGCGTCAGGGGAGCGATAGAGCATCGACGATGACGCGTCGAGGACGATGGTGGCCTGGAGGTTCGTCTCGTGCTGATAGCGCTTGATGTAGACCTTGTCGCTCTTGCCGAACACGCGCCAATCGACGTGGCGCACCTCGTCTCCGGGCGCGTACTCCTTGTGCTCGGCGAACTCGACGCTCGCGCCGTGAAGCGGGCTGCGGTGTAGACCACTCAGCACACCATCGACGACGCCATGTGCTCGCAGCTGCAGCGGCCTCAGCCGGGCGAGCAGGTCTGGCGGGAGCAGCCGGGCGCCGGCGGATCCAGGGGGTGGCGGTGAGGCACTCACGCGGCGAGCCGGCTATTCCGGAGTCTTGTCGACGAGGTGCTGGACGATCTCACGCGCCCCGATGCGGCTCGCTTCGGCGTGGAAGTTGGGGATGACGCGATGCTTCAGCACTGGGAGCGCGAGCGCCTTGATGTCGCCTGTCGTGACCGCGAAGCGGCCGTCGAGCAGCGCGCGAGCCTTTCCGGCGATGACGAGGTACTGCGTCGCGCGTGGCCCGGCGCCCCACGAGACGTACTCCTTGATCCAGGGGTCGGCCCCATCGGAGCTCGGCCGAGACGCCTGCACCAGTCGAACGGCGTACCGAAGCACGTGCTCGGCCGCTGGGACACTGAGCACGAGCTCTTGGTACCGCGCGAGCGCTTCCGGCGTGATGACCTTCTCAATCGGCGCGTTCACGCCGGAGGTCGTCGATTGGACGATTCGGAACTCCTCGTCGGTGGTCGGGTACCGGACGTCGACGGAGAACATGAAGCGGTCGAGTTGGGCTTCCGGGAGGGGATAGGTCCCCTCTTGCTCAATGGGGTTCTGCGTCGCGAAGACCAGGAAGGGTCGCGGGAGCGTATGCGTCACGCCACCGGCGGTCACCTCGTACTCCTGCATCGCCTGGAGCAGCGCGGACTGCGTCTTGGGCGGCGTGCGGTTCACCTCGTCCGCGAGGATGACGTTCGCGAAGACTGGCCCGGGGATGAAGCGGAACACGCGATTTCCAGTCGTGGTGTCTTGTTCGAGGACCTCGGTCCCGGTGATGTCCGACGGCATGAGGTCTGGCGTGAACTGAATGCGCTTGTAGGTGAGGTCGAGCGCCTGCGAGAGCGTCGCGATGAGGCGCGTCTTCGCGAGACCGGGGACGCCCACGAAGAGGCAGTGCCCACGAGCGAAGAGGCTGATGAGCATCAGGCGAATGACCTCGTCTTGGCCCACGATGCGCTTTCGGATCTCCGACTCGAGCGTCTCGCGGGCAGCCTTGATCGTGGCGACGATCGCCTGAGCTTGTTCAGCAGTGGTCGGCAGTTCGTTCATGGATCGCGCTTGTTGCCCTCGGGCCGGGGTCGCTGGTGGGGTGGCAGAGGGTATCAGGGTGGAGCGGGTTTTGGATCAACGTTGGCGTCTGGGAGAAGGAGCCTCTGTTGGCGGCGTTCTGCGGCGGCTGCCGCGTCCTCGCCGAGTCGCGAGAGCGCGTCAGCGAGCAGCCCGTGGACCTCTGGGTCGAAGGGGTTCAGCCGTATCGCCTGTTCGAAGTCGCTGCGTGCTCCAGCCGGATCGCCCAGCGCCAGCCTCGCTTTGCCGCGGTAGAGGTGCAACAGGACATGGTCAGAGTTGAGCTCGAGCGCGGGCGTCACGACGCCACTGACGTCGTTCTGTTGACCGAGCTTCAGGAGCATCGACGCGAGCCGAGCGCTGATCAGGGGGTCCGGTCCGCCGGCCTTGGCTAGGGCCTTACCGTACTCAATGGCCGCGGCGCGAAAGCGCTCCTTGACGGCGAGACGGTCGGCGATGTCGGCGAGGTCGCGCGCTTCGCTCTCGCCAACCCCGTCTAGCTCTTCACTCGCTTTGGTACTGTCCCGGAAGAGCATCCGGCTACCCTGGTGCATGGGGAGCCGGCGCAGGTTCATCGCAAAGAGCGTGTTCTTCCACTCGCGTTCGAAGCGGGCGAAGGACTTGCCAGTCACGAGCTCAATGGCCTTTCTGTCATCGAGCCCGTCCCGCATGGCGAGGAGCAGCTTGCGGACCTGGGCGTCGCCGCCGCGTTCGTGAAGAAGGGCAATGACCGTGAACACTTGCGCATACGCGAGCGCGGCCTCTTCCGCTGTGGGCAGCTTCGCGAGCGACGGGCTCATCGCGTCGAACGGGACGAGGTTCTTCTCGCTCAGGCCGCGCGCGAGCAGGTCTTCGCTCAGCCGGTTCAAGCGATGCGGCGGCTTGTCGCGCCAGCGAGACTCGTAGTACTTCGCGATCCCCTCATGGAGCCAGACGGGGACGGTGTTGCGGCTGAGCTGAGTCACGAGGTAGTGCACGTACTCATGGACCACGGCGTCGAGCCACGGGTAGCCGTAGACCAGCGCGCGCGGGCTCACGGCGATGAGGCGGTTGTACTTGCAGAGCGCGATCGTGCCGGTGGTACGGATCTCCGATGGCTTGAGCGGTGAAACGCTCGCGAGGTGGTCCGGGCGCGCGAGGATCTCGACGCGGACAGGCTCCGAGGGGGTGTGCGCGAGCGCTTGTCCGAGTGCGTCGGCAGCAGACTCCATCGCCGCGTCGAGGTAAGGCAGCAAGACCTCGTCGGCGCCGGGAGCGAACACGAATACGAATCGCCCGCGCGATGATGGAACTCGCTTGAAGCCTCGAGTCACGTCGCGAGTTGAACGGTAGAGCGCGAGCGCCGACGCGACCTGCTTGTCGCCGGGCATCGCCGTCGCCACCGTCTCGATCTGCTGTACGGCGTCGTCGTAGCGTCCTTCGTAAAACGAGATGCGGCCCCGGAGGAACACGAGGTCGGGGTGGCCTACGTAGTCGCCTTCCAGTGGCAACAGCTCGGTCCGCGCCGCCGGTAGGTCCCACGCCTCGATGTGCGTGGAGATCGACTGTAGTGCCGCTCGAGGCGGCTCGGCCACCGCGGCGGGCGCGAGGACTACTGCGCTGAAGAGGAGGGCGATCATTGGACGAGCGCCTCGTAATATCGCTCGATCAGCGAGCGGTAGCGTGCAGGCGCCTGCTCCTTTACGGACTTCAGGAGCTCTTCGCGGAACTCCTTCGGCACGGAGTAGCGATCGGAGTCCGGGATCGCGACGCGGCTTCGGGACGATGTCCCGCCGACACCGCCGCGTCCTTGCGGATTGGTACCAAGCTCCCGGTCGATGGCCTCGCTCAGCTCTTGAAGTCGATCGCCGGCTCGTTCGGCTGACTTCGCGCCTCGACCTGGATCACGCTTCTCTTCGAAGTGTTTACTGGCATCTTTCATGGCCTTCTGCGCGCTCTCGAGCGGGCCGCCGAGGCCGCCCTTCGTACCGGGACGTTCGGTGTCCACCTTGCCGAGATCGTCTTCGATCCGCTTGGCGCGCTCCTCGATGTCCTTCTGCCGGCGAGCGAGCTCGTCGAGGCGCTGCCGACCCGCCGGATCGAGCAGCTCCGATGCGTCGGGCGTCAGCTCTTCGACCCGGTTACCAACCTCCTGAACGGCAGAGCCCACTTTACCGAGTGAACGCGCCGCCGCTTTGGCGGCAGCACCCTGCGCTCCTGGGCGAGTCGCTTCGACGTCGAGATCCGATTTCAGCGACTCGAGGTCACGCCCAAGCTGCTCGAGCTGGCGGCCCGCCTGCGGGAGCTGTTCGGCGCTCAGGTTCTCCCGTGCCTGTTCGGAATCCTTCTGCAGCTCATCGAGACGCTTCTGATCATCTGCGTGGAGCCCGTCCCTACTGATTTGACCGAGCCCGTCGGTGACCTGACGCAGCTTCCCCATCTCACCTGCGATCTCCGGGGCGAGCGCATCGGCGATGCGTTCAGACATGCTGTCGCGGACGGCCTGATCGAGCTGGCGGGCGTCACGTTCCAAGGCGCGCTGCTTGTTCTCGAGTCGGTCGACGTCGGAGTTGAGTTGCCGGAGCGCCGCCGCACCGGGTGGCCCGCTTCCGCCGTCGCCCCCTGGCCCCGCTGCATCCTCTTCGATCCGCGAGTTCATGCCTTGAATCGCCTTCGACAATGAGTCGATGGACGCCATCGCTTCGTCGAGGCGTCCTTCTCGAACCATCGCCATGAGCGACTCGACGCTGGAGCGGACCTCATCGAGCCCGCGCGCGTCGGCCTGCTCCATCGCGTCCATGTTGGCGTTCTCGAAGGGCATTGGCTTGGCGGACCGAGAGAGATTCGAGGTCATCTGGTCCACTTTTCGAAGGAGCTCCTCGAGCCGCCGCTGAAGCTCAGCCCTGAGCGCGGGGTCGTCTCCCTTTTTGAGCTTCTCCATCAGCTCGCGGATCTCACGTTCGAGCGCGACGAGCGACTTGGCGTCGTTCAGGAGCCGTTCTTTGTCCTGCTGAGCGAGGAGGCGATCGAGCCAGGGGATGTCGGTCTCGAGCTCCGAGATGCCGCGCGTGTTCGACTGCACGAGCGCGGCCAGCAAGGTGGGCTTCTCTGATTGATCGACCATCGACCGAGCGTCGCTGACCTGCCGCCCTTCCTGATCGACGAGCGCCGCGTGCCGCGTTCGCATGTCGACGAGCGCCTCTTCGACGCCATCAGCGGCGATCGGGTCGTCCTCCATCGCCTGCGCGAGCCGCGCGAGCCGATCGAGCAGGAGACCCGACGAAAGCACGATACGCCCCTGAGCGTCTGCGACCGCCTCGAACGCCGAGTCTTCGAGGGCGATCGGGCTCTCGAGGCGATCGGCAAGGACGTCGAGCATGGCGTCCATGAGCGCTCGCTGCGCTTCGAGGTTCTCCGCATGGCGCTCGTCAGCGCTGTACAGGCGTATGCGCAGCTCGCGGGACCGGCCACGGCCCGGAACCGCGGCCACGGAGTTGCCATCGACGGCTTCGACGAGGACGGTGAGCACCTCGCCCGGCTCGAGCTGAAAGCGACGGAGCTCGAGCTCGGCCCCACCGACATAGTTGCGCTCACCGTTCAAGACCGCGATCCGGCGCCGAGTGGGCCCTTCGAGCCCGCCGACCTTCCGAACGACCAACTCGACCTCACCGAGACCGAAGTCGTCGGTCAACTGAAAGCCAACCCGAACCGGGTCGAGCGAGCGAACCTCCAAGGTCTCGTCGCGGGTGGCGGCTTCCGGCTCGAAGATGGTGGCAGTCGGCGGCACGTCAACGAGCGCTTCAATGGTGCGGCTGTTTTGTTCGACGAGCAGCCCGCTTTCGGCGGAGGTGAGCTGAAATCGGTAACGCCCCGAGCGCCGCACCGTGAAGTCGCCAGTGAGCGTGACGCCATCGGGCGCGACGGTCAGCGGCAGCGTGCGCGGCATGAGTTGCGCCGACGTCTCGGCCTGGGCGGGTGCGTCGCTGCTCGGTGGAGCAGGAGCGTCGCCGGTGTCCTCCCAGACGAGCGCAGCAGCGATCGCGGGGACCAGAGCGCGCGCCGTGAGCTCGACCCGTGTACCGAGGAGCGCGGCCAGGTCGCCGCTGGTGTTCTCGAGGTAGCGGGCAGGCAGCCGGGTGTAGGCGGGGTAGCTCAACCGAACGTCCAAGTCGAAGGCCAGCACAGAGTGTTCATGCGCGACGGATTGCGGCTCGTCAGCGTGATCCTGAACGCCGTGAATCAGGGCCAGGGCGGCATCGATGAACGACGGGAGGAAGAAGAGGGGTGCGGCCAATATCAGGAGGACGAGGACGATAGAGAGCCGCTGCCGAGCACGGCTGAGTGAGGTGACTGAGCGGGGCGGCACGGCGCTCAACGTCGCGGCGACCGACGCGAGGTGCGCGAGCGCGAGGCCCCGGGCCATGCCGGCTCTCGGGTCCTCCCCCCGCTGCTGCTCGGCTTGGTCGAGCTGTGTGGTGAGCTCGACCGCGGTCCGTACGGCACCGGACAGCGTCGTGACTCGGGATTCCACGAGCGAAGCGACGGACAGAGTGGAGCGTACATGGCGGACGCGCCAGAGGTAGCGCCCAAAGGCCGTGACGGTGGCCAATCCCGCCATGATGGAGAGGCTGAGCCGCAGAGCAACGCTCGCGACGAGCAGCTCCGCAGAGACCAGCGCCAGCCCCAGCATGCCAATCAGAATCAATGCAATCAGCCAGGCGCCCACGACTTCACCAGCCACGGCGAGGCGCTCACGACGCCGGACGTGGACCAGAAAACGTTCGATGGGAGGGGTATGGCTCATGCGGCGCGCGAGGTCCTGACAGCCGGCGACGACGAGCGCGGATGCCGGGCAGACTATTCCAGCCGGTTCGGCGTTCGGCAATACGGGAGTATCGCGTAGATCTACCGACTCGGAGTATTCCTGATGACTCGGTAGCCTCGACGGCGCTTCACGGCTTTGCTAGAGAACTTCGCATGAACGATCCACGCCGCGACCCGAGACGCTACCCGGACCGTAACGTCCTCGGGCAGCCACTCGCCTCTTGTTCGACCGAACCCATGACCGGGTTCTTCCGCGACGGCTGCTGTGGCTCGAGCCCGGAGGACCGAGGCATGCACACCGTCTGCGCCGTGATGACAGCCGAGTTCCTAGTGTATTCGCGGGCATCCGGGAACGATCTGTCGACGCCGCGACCGGAGTACCAGTTCCCGGGGCTCGTGCCCGGCCATCGGTGGTGCGTGTGCGCGCAGCGCTGGAAGCAAGCCATAGACGCGGGCGTCGTCGCTCCCGTGCACCTCGAAGCGACCCACGAGATGGTCCTCGAGCTCATCCCGCTCGAAGTGCTGCTACGGCACGCCACAGGGCTGGCGGTGGCGTGATCAGGCCGTCCGTTTGGCGGCCAGCTCCTTGTTGATGAAGGCGCCGCCCGTGATGAAGCCAGCGCGGATGTTGCTGGCCGCCGCCTTCTCGACGAGCCCGCCGACCCCGAAGAGCTTACATTCGAAGGTGACGACGCTGTGCCGAGTGCACCGGTTCGGGCCATCGGGGACGACGCGAATCGTCCCTGAAATCAGGAACTTCTCGGTCATCACGCTCATCTTGTGGCGCCAGGACCAGACCTGCGTCCCGCGGTCGAAGGTGCCGTCTTCCGTGATGGTCATGGACGGCCCGACGATCTTCACGACGGCCTCGGGCAAGCTCAACTTCGGCGTCATCTTGAGTTCGCGCCTCAGTCCGCTCGCGGTGTCTTCGTTCTTCAAGATTTGGCACCCGCGGAACTCGAGCCCGACCACGAGCATGCGCTCGATCCAGACGGGGTCGAGGTAGAGGGCCCAGAACTCGGCTTCGGTGCCGTGAATGACGTCGGTAATTTCAAGCTTCACGGGCTGTGACCTTAGTGGGTGTCGCCAAAAAAGTCCTCAACATCGCTGCCGGGAAGAAGCTCACTCCGTGATCGGCGCCGTGATCGGCGCCTGCCCCGCGGCGGCTCGTCGCCACTCCACCTTGGACGCATCGAGGAGCGCGACGAAGCCCGCATCGGCGAGCAGAGCCGCCGCGACGGCATGGCCGATTCGCCTGCCCTCGAGTGAGTCACTCGGATAGTGAACGCCTGCGACCTCGCGGTTGTGCGCGATGGCCGCCGCGTAGCCTTCGAGGTCCTCTGCGAGCGCTGGCACGAGCTCGGCCGCCACGCGCGATAACGTCGCCGCCTCGCCGGCGTGACCCGATGGATAGGCCGGGTGACGCGGAACTCGGATGGCGGGCGCGATGCGCGAATCGACCTGATGTGGCCGCAGCCGCATGAGCGCGAACTTCTCGGCGAAGAGGAACCAGTCCACCTCCGCTACGGCGGCGCGCAAGACGGCCAGAGTCTTCGGGTGCGAACGTTCGGAGCCGCCCATTCGGCGCAGAAAGGGCGGTTCGAGCGCGCCGACTTCGGCCCGAATGAGCGCGAGCTGCGCTGGTGTTCGTGCTGCTTGTAGGGTCAGGAGCCCTTCGATCTCCCTTTGGGTCAGGTCGTCGCCAGGCGCCTCCGTCACGAGAGAGACCGCGCCCCTGTCCAGTCGCGCCGGCCCCTTCTCCACGAGTGCGAGCAGCTTGGGATCGCAATCCGACAGCGCGTAGCGCCGCTGCTCGGGCGTTGCCGTAGGCAGCTTGGAGCAGGCCGATAGCAGCGCCACGACGACGGCGCGAGCGACGACGGGCGAGGGTGAGCGGGCCAATGACATGCCCGCGAGCCTGCCGCGCGGTCACGGCCGAGGCAAGCACGTGGCCAGAAACGTGGCCAATCGTGATAGGCTGCGCTGGAAGGACGCCGGCGCACCCTGGATTACGTTGCCCGGGACCGAGAGGAAGGACAACATGCAACGCGCGATCGATAACGCCGTGGCCGAATTGCGGCGTATCCGTACGGCAGTACTCGAACAACGACAGCTCCTCGGGAAACCGCCGAAGTTGCCGTCGATG
>CANMLD010000037.1 GCA_947498315.1 Pseudomonadota bacterium
AGTGCCGTCAGTGGCGTCGGTCGCGTCCGTACCATCGGTGGAGGCGGGCGTCGCGGCGCCTTCCTTGGCCTTGGCTTGTGCAGACAGCTCGTCCTTGCCGCCGATCAGCGTCAGAACTACGGCCAGCACCATGAAGATGCCGGCGGCGATCGATGTGGAACGGGTGAGCAAGGTGCTCGCGCCGCGACCACCGAACGCCGATCCCGTAGACGACCCTCCGAAGACAACGCCGCCACCCTTGCCGGACTGCAGCAGGATCACGAGGATGAGGAGGAGGCTGACGATGATGTAGATGGTGGTGAGCAGGAATTCCATGGCTTGCCTTGACGGTGTTGCTCGAGTTCGAGGCTAGGACTTCGATGAGGGGGGACCAGCTTGGCCAACTGCCTGAATGATGGACGAGAACGACTCGGCTTGGAGGCTGGCGCCGCCGACGAGAGCCCCGTCGACGTCCGGACCAGCCATCAGCTCGCCGACATTGTCGGCTTTGACGCTACCGCCGTACTGAATTCGAGTCTCGGTGGCTGTGGCGGCACCGAAGGCGCCTGTGAGCCACTCGCGTATGAAGCGATGGACATCCTGCGCTTGTCCGGGCGTCGCGTTTCGGCCCGTGCCGATAGCCCACACCGGCTCGTAGGCAATGACGACGCGCTTCAGAGCGCTCGCGTCTAGGCCGTGAAGCGCAGAGGCGAGCTGCCGTTCGCACACGGCGAAGGTGCGATCGCCGTCGCGCTCGGCGAGGGTCTCTCCGACGCAGAGCACGACGTCGAGGTCGGCCTGAAGCGCCGCGGCGAGCTTGCTCGCAACGGTGATGTCGGTGTCACCGAAGACGTGACGGCGCTCCGAGTGCCCGATGAGCACGGAGGTGCAGCCCACGCTGCGGAGCTGGGGGGCCGAGACGGCCCCGGTGAACGCGCCGGACGCTTTGGGGTGCAGGTCCTGAGCACCAATCGTAACGCGTTCACCTTCGAAACGACGCGCGACTGCCTCCAGATACAGGAAGGGCGGGTAGACGACGATGTCGACCGTGCGCAGCCGACCGATGCGGCGCTTCAGGTCGTCGGCGAGGCGAACGGCCTCGGGGAAGGTCGTGTTCATCTTCCAGTTGCCACCGACCATGGGGCGGCGTGAGCGCGTCGTCATGGCCGACCTCCGCCCGACGGACGCGGACGGTTCCCTCGATCAGACGGGCGCTCTACGCGGTCGGCGGACCGCGATTGGCGATCCGGTGAGCGGGCGGGGCGCTCCGGCGCTGGCGGAGCGGTCGTGCCTAGGGTGTCGCCTCCGCGGCGCGGCAAGCGGAGCGCTTCGATGCCTGGGAGCTCGCGACCTTCGAGGAACTCCAGCGCCGCAGCGCCGCCCGTGGAGATGTGCGTGATGAACGGCACGACCCCCGCGTCACGGAGAGCGTGGGTTGTCTCGCGGCCGATGACGGTGCTGGTGCTGGCACGAGCTACGGCGCTCGCGATGGCCATGGTGCCGCTCGCGAAGGGCGCGAACTCGAAGGCACCCATCGGGCCGGTCCAGAGCACGGTGGCCGCCGATCGGAGCACCGAAGCGAACCGCTCTGCCGTCTCGGGGCCGATGTCGGCACAGAACTGGTCTGTGGGAATGTGTCCGGTCTGAACAACCTTCCACGGGGCGTCGGCTGCCACTTCGGGGACGACGACGTGGTCACTCGGGAGCTCGACTGGGACGCCCTTGGCGTCGGCCTTGAGCAGAATGCGGCGCGCTATCGCGACCTTCTCTTCGTCGACGGGCGAGCGGCCCACCCCGACGTCGAGCCCATGGAGGAACGTGTAAGCAGGGACACCGCCGACCAAGATGTGGTCCGCGTGGGCCAGCATTGCTTCGGCGACGCCGATGCGCGCTGCCGCGGAGCCGCCGCCTACGGCAACGACGAAGGGATGCTTCAGATCGGAAGTGCGACCGGCTTCGGGAGGCAGGAGCGTTTGCAACGCTCTGACTTCCTTGAGAAACAGAAGTCCGGCGCCGCGCTCGGCCACGAAGCGGGGCGTGAGCGCGATCGACGCATGCGGACGGTGCGCACACCCGAAGGCGTCGTTGATGTAGACCTGAGCGAGGCTGGCGAGCCCGCGGGCGAACGTGTCGTCGTTCTTGGCCTCGCCTTTGTGGAAGCGGACGTTCTCGAGGAGGATGACCTGCCCTTCCCGCAGGTTCATCGCGAGCTTCTTCGGTCCGTCGCCAATGCAGTCGTCGGGGAAGAAGATCTCGGTCTTCAGCAGCTCGCTGAGCCGCTCGCCGATCGCGACCAGTGAGAGTTCCTTCCGCGGACGGCCCTTCGGGCGACCGAGGTGCGAACAGAGGAGCACCTTCGCGCCGCGCTCACGGGCATACTGAATCGTGGGTAGAGCGGCGAGGATGCGGCTGTCGTCGGTGGGGACGCCATCGTCGTCGACCGGGCAATTGAGGTCGACGCGGATGAGTACGCGCCGCCCCTCTAGCTCCAGTTCCTCGACGGACTTGATGCGCGTTAGCAAGACGACCTCGATGACTCGGGCTCTCGCTGCCGAAAACCCCATTTACTCCCGACACTTGACGCTAGATCCGTCTTGGTGACGGAAAACGCGACGGCGGATGATGGTGGAACAAGGCCTCGGAGTCAATGAGGACTTCGGCGAGACCGCACTCGGTGCCCGCTCGAGGCGCTTCACCCGCTCATTGAAGTGTGCTGAGAACCCATCCGCCGTCTTCGAAGGTGAAACGCGCGAAGTGAGGAGGGGCGGAGATGGTCCAGAGGTCTCCAGAACGCTCACCACGGCCCCGAGCGGACAAGGCGGCCAACGCCGCTTCGGTCTCCGCAACGAAGCGGGGATCGGTGAGGCGTGCCGCGAAGACGCTCGGCGTGACGGTGGCCCGTTGCGCTTTTGGTACGAACGCGAGCAGCAGCTCCACGTCTCGGCGCCGGAAAGCCATGGAGAAGGTCTCGAGGGCAATTGCCGGTTCGTGTCGGGCATCGAAGCTCGGCACGGCGCTGACGAGCGCGAATTGGCCATCCTGTTCGCGAAAGACCAGCCCGACGCCGGGCCCGGTGAAGGTGACCTCTCCACGGCCATGTGCCGGCAGGGTCGTCACGCCCGGTGCGGTCTGCAAATGGGCCTCGATCGCCCAGACGGAGGTGCCCGTCCGAGCCGCGTCCGTAAGGCCTTCCCAGATGGCCGAGGCATCACGTCGGGAGAGAGCGTCGAGGTGCGCGAGCGCTGCGGCTCGTGCTGGAGCTTCGGACGCGGACGTACGTTGTGGGGGAGTGGCGCAGCCCAGGGCCAGGACGAGCAGCACGGCGCTCTGCGCCCGGAAGACGTCGATCCTCATCGATTGGAGAAGGGAGTGAAGACCCAGTCGATGGGCTCGACTTGGCGATGACAGTCGGTGCAGACCGAATCGGAGATAGGGAGCTCGGCGAAGTCCTGGTCGGCGAAATTGCGAGTGTATTCAGCCCACTGCCACGCTCCACCGCCCTTTCGCATCAGAGCGATGAGCCAGGGGTCTCTCTGGCCATCGCGAAAGGCCTCCTTCACGATGAGGGTCCCCTCCGGGTAGGGCCGAATCGGAGCGCCATCGCCGTCGATGAGCTGCGATGCCGTGACGTTGCAGGCATAGACGTTCTTCTCTCCGACGTGCGGGTCGTCAGGTGTGAGCGGGAGCCGCTCGACGTTCAACTTCAAACAGCGTTCGGCGTAGCCTTCGACGTCGGTAGGGAGCGCGTCGGTGCACGCCCCAAGGAGCAGCGCGCTGACCGGTAGGGCCCAACAGCGTAGTAGACAGCCATGAGCGCGTGTCGTCGTGAAAAGCCCCATCTCGAATTCAACCTCAGCGTAGGCCATCAGTGCGGGCCACCCGGCGCCGATCGTCATGCTACCGAATGCTACCGACTCCGCGAGTCGCACGCTATGGCTCCATGTCCCCGTGCAGGTCGTCGGCCTCGGGTGCGCGATTTGGCGGCGCCTCCGCCCAACTGCCTGTGCCCCATGTGCTAGGCTAACGACCGGCATGATGAGCAACACCGATCAGGATCGACGCAGCAGCCTTCGCAGCGACTCGCCCCGCCCACGACTGCTGCGGTCGTCTCGCACGCCATTTCCAATCGGAGTGGTCAGCTTGAACGCTCGCAACCCTGATCGCATCATCTTAGCCTTTCTCCTGGCGTGGCTCGTCACGACCCCGCTCGCGCGCGCCGACTCACCTCGCGCCCTCGTGGAGCTCGGAGGCGGACTGACCGCCTTCACGACGTCTCAGTCCAAGGTCCCGCTTCACCTCGCCAAACCGGATGTGACCCTCGAAGCGGGCTACCGGCTCGAGTCCGGCCTCGAAGTCGGTCTCGAGCTCTCGGCCGCCATCACGACCGAAGCCGGCTATCGCCTCATCGGCGCCCTTGCGATCGCCAAGGCTCCCCTGTGGTCGGGCCCGATCTTCGAGCTCCAACTCACGGCGGGCGCGGGCGTCGGCACGAGCCCACCCATCCTCCACGATGACCTGCAAAGTGAGGACGCCGCGACGCTCTGGGTGAAGGCCGGCCTCGACCTCCGCTGGTGGCTCCCCGGCGACCGCGTCGCTCTCGGCCTCGACGTCTTCAGCCAAAACCTCACGATGATTGGCCTCAACGCCACCATCGCCGTCCGTTTCCCGATTGGGCACTAATCACCTCGTCTCCCGAGAGTAACCCTTCGATGTCGCTCAGCCCGTCGCTCCGTACCTTCTTCGACCTCGTGAAATCCGAAGCCGGCGCACCGATGTGGTCACAAGGCGTCACCCTCTCGCGCAGCGCGTCCGTGATGCGGGTCCCCAGCCGAGACAGCAACGACGACGACGAGATCGTGGTCCGCGTACGTATGCCGACCGACCTCGTTGCGCGTACCGTGAAGCTCTTCCCCGGTGAGGATGATTGGCTGTGTGACTGCAAGACCCGCGATCGGGTGTGCGAACACACGGCATGCGCGATCATCGTCGTGCGCGGCGTCTTCGAAAGAGACGAGACGCTCCCCGAGGCCGGCGGGGAGACCGTAAGGCCGGCCCAGGCCTCGACAACCCATAGCGGCGTGTCTCGCAGCGGCACCCCCGTCTCCAGCTCGGGCTTCGTCTGGGGCAAGCTGGTCTACCGCCTCGAACGCAGCAACGGAGGACTGAAACTCGGCCGCGTCATCGCCTCGAGCCAGGGGGAGTCGCCGATCCTCGGCTCGGTTGCCGCGGCGGCGATGTCGACCGGCAAGCTGCGCCTCTCACCCGAAGCGCTCGACTACGAGATCGAGAGCCTCTTCGGCAACCGGCCGCCGCCGGCCTGGACCCCACCCGGCCTCATACCCCCACTTCTGAAGCTGCTCACCCGCGTCGAAGGTCTCACACTCGACGGTAAGCCTATATTCACGGACACCCGCCCCGTCGGCCTCGTAGTCCGAGTGGAAGATTACGACGCGGGCCCAGTCAGCCGCGGCCCCACCGCATTCATGGTCACAGTCAAACCAGACGACCGAATCTCCGAGACCTTCAACGACAACGTCGCCCGTTGTGGCGACCGGTTGCACCCGCTTGGCGAGTCCGGCCTGACCGCGCGGGAGCTTCAGGACTTCAAAGCCGGCAAGGTCTATCGGGGGGCCGACGTCTCGGAGCTCGTCACCGTCGTCCTGCCCGGCCTGGAGAAGCGCGCCCGCCTCGAGGTCGTGACCCGCCGCTTGCCCGCGAAGACCCGCGAACGGCCGCGTCTCGTGCTCGATGTGGAGACCCGCGGCCACGAGCTGCACGTGCTCCCGACGCTAGTCTATGGCAGCCCGCCCATCGCACGCGTCGACGGCGAACGCCTCCACCTCCTCGGTGAGCTGCTCCCACTCCGCGACGAGGGCGAAGAGCGCCGCCTCATCCGTCGCCTCGAAGGCCAGCTCGGCATTCGCCCCGGCCAGCGCCTCATCGAGAAGGGCGAAGCCGCCGTGGCCCTCGCCGCACGCCTCAGGCGCTTCGACGCCGACGTCGACGGCGATCTCGAAGACTTCTACCTCGCGCCTCCGGTCATCCCACGCCTCACGATGAGAGGCGACGACTTCGACCTCACCTTCGAGGCGCCGTCGCTCGACGCTAGCCGTCGCACAGCCGACCCCAAGGCCGTCTTGGCGGCGTTCCGAGATGGTGCGGGGCTCGTCCCGCTCGTCGGTGGCGGGTGGTCGCCCCTCCCGACCGACTGGCTCCGGCAACACGGCACCGTGATCGCGAACCTGCTCGCCGCACGTGACGAGGTCGGCTCGATCCCGACCGCCGCTACGCCCGATCTCGCACGCCTCTGCGCCGCACTCGACTTACCACCGCCACCCCGTCTCGAACGCCTGAGAGCCCTGCTCGGCCCGTCCGCAGGTGCTCTCGAAGGCGCGGTGGGTGTCCCGAGCGCTGCCCTCCCGACCGGGCTGCAAGCGACACTCCGCGACTACCAACGCCGCGGTGTCGACTGGCTTACCTTCCTCCGCTCAGCCGGCCTCGGCGCCCTCCTCGCCGACGACATGGGCCTCGGAAAGACACTCCAAGCCGCGTGCGCGCTGGAGGGTCGCTCTCTGGTCGTCGCACCGACAAGCGTGGTCTTCAACTGGTCCCGAGAGCTGGCACGGTTTCGTCCGAACCTACGTGTGGTCACCCACCAGGGGGCCCGGCGCAAGCTCGATCCCGATGCGGACGTCACCATCACGTCCTACGCTCTCCTCCGCCTCGACGCCGACCTCCTCGCGAGCGTCCACTGGGACACGGTCATCCTCGACGAAGCACAGGCCATCAAGAACCCAGACAGCCAGGTCGCTCGCGCCGCCTATCGACTCGACGCCGGCTTCCGCGCCACCCTGACCGGAACGCCCATCGAGAACCGCCTCGACGAGCTCTGGAGCCAGTTCCACTTCATCAACCGGGGGCTCCTCGGAGGCCTCAAGGATTTCCAAGAGCGGTGGGCAAAGCCGATCGCTGAGGGCAAGCCGGGCGTCGCGGCCGAGCTGCGGGACCGCATCCGCCCCTTCGTACTGAGGCGTACCAAGCGCGAGGTCGCCCCAGAGCTCCCACCGCGTACAGAAGTCGTGCTCCGCTGCGAGCTGTCGGACGAGGAACGGACCGTATACGAGGCCATACAGCTCGCGGCCCGCTCCGATGTCGCCGAGCGCCTCGGGGCTGGCGGCAGCGTCATCGAAGCCCTCGAAGCGCTGCTCCGCATGCGCCAAGCGTGTTGCCATCGCGGCCTCATCCCGGGCCAGACGGCCGACTCCAGCTCGAAGGTCGAGCTGCTCCTCGAGACCCTCGAAGAGGCAGTGTCGGAGGGGCACAAGGCGCTCGTCTTTTCACAATGGACGAGTCTCCTCGACCGCGTCGAACCACACCTACAGAAGGCCGGCATCGCATTCGACCGCCTCGACGGTTCCACCATCGATCGTCAGGGCGTCGTGGAGCGTTTCCAGGCCGACGACGGCCCTCCCGTCTTGCTGCTCTCACTGAAGGCTGGCGGCACCGGCCTGAACCTGACGGCCGCCGATCACGTCTTCCTGCTCGACCCATGGTGGAACCCTGCAGCCGAAGATCAGGCCGCCGACCGGGCTCACCGCATCGGTCAGGATCGCCCCGTCGTCATTCATCGACTCGTCGCCGCCGAGACCGTCGAAGAGCGGATCCTAGAGCTTCAGGCGAGCAAGCGGGCGCTCTCCGAAGCGGCGCTCAGCGGCGCCGACCGTTCGGTGCAGCTGTCGCGGGACGACCTCCTCTCGCTGCTCGGCGGTTGACCTCCTCGCTGTGACTGGACGAGCGACCAACGCATCCGAGATAGTGGGCACGTGAAGTGGCCGTCACAACGCTGGGATCCCGTCGCCGCAGCGCTGGTCGCCCTTGCTGTCCATTCTCCGGCCGCGACGAACGGCTTTTACACCCACGACTGCTGGAACGCCGCCCTGTCCGGCGAGCGCATCGTCAACGGCGGGCTCGAGCTCTTCGAGAACCTTCAGCGCATCCTGGTCGTCCTGACCTTCGCCCTCCGCGCGGCCGTCGGCCTGACCCCTTGGGTCTGGCACCTGCCGAATCTGCTCGTCCATGGGGCCTGCGCCGCACTTGTTGTAGTCCTTGCGCGGCAGCTCGGCGCCACCCGAACGCATTCGGCCGCGTCGGGCGTCCTCCTCGCGTCGTCGCCGCTCCTCGCCCACCCCGTGGAATGGCTTGGCGGCGGCTACGACCTGTTCGCCACACTCGGCATCCTCGGGGCCACCGTCGCGACGCTCGCCGGTCGCAGAGTGTTGGCCGCCGTTGTGATGGCGCTGGCGCTCCTATCGAAGGAGGTCGCCATCGTCGGACCCGGCGTCATCCTCTGCGCACGACTCATCGACTCCGGCATACCCAGGAGGGACCGCGCGGCGTGGCGACGCCTGGGCGCCGATCTCCTCGCCCCCATCATCCTCACCGGGCTGGTCCTCATCCTGCGCGTGATACAGGCCCGCTACGCGCCGGGCGATCACCTCGCCGGTCGTACGGTAAACCTCTCGCTCGATGGGCTGGTCGGGCTAATCCCGGCCGGACTTGGCGCCGCCCTCACCGCACCCTTCGCCGAACTGCTCGGCTTCGAGCGCGATCCATCAGCCGCCATCGGATGGAGCCTCGTCGGCGCAGCGGTCCTCCTCACGGCACTTCGCCGCGACCGCCGCGCCGCGTGGCTATTGGTCGCCGCGATCGGGAGCCTGCTGCCCGTCTCGCTGATCGGCATCGACACCCGCGAGCTCGTCGCCAACACCCGCTACCTGTACCTCACCACCGCTCTGATCGTCACCGCACTCCCGGCGCTGGTGTTGCTCCCGACCCCAAGCGCCCTCCCCCGAATCGGCCCGGCGTTCGCACGCCTCCCAGTGACCTTCATGGCCCTGGCGGCCATCTACGGTGGCGTCGAGCGCGTCTGGGAGACTCGCGGCACGACCCGAGCCCTCGTCCCTCTCATCAACGCCGTGGTCGCGCTCCCTCGCGGCACACCCGTCACCGTGCTCACGACCTTCTTCGACGAACCCTCGGCGCGCTTTCTGATGAGCGAATGGCTCGTCCGGCGCGGGATCTCGGCTCGCTACGTCCTCCGCGGCACCGGCCGCGCCTACGAACGCCGCGGCGGCTCGGCGGGTGACGCCGCCATGGCGTACTTCGGCCCGCGATACGGTCTGCCGCTCCTCCGGAATGAACTCGCGCAACGGCGCGGATCGTCGAAGCCCGACGTGGTGCTATGGCACCGCCTCGACGCCGCGTCGATCGAGGAAGTCCTCCCTCCGTATGGGAGCAGTACAGACGGCCCCAACCCCGCACGACCAATACGTCCTGCGCTCGTCGCACTTCCAGGCGAGGAGCCTGTCCGGCTCGTTCCACCCGACACAATCCACATCGATCGGCTGCTTGGACCCGTGGGCGCAACCGACGTCGAGCCGATCGTCATCCAGTCGCTCTACCCGGGCGGTCCTATCCGATATTTGGAGCTCAACGTGCGGACCTTCGGCCGCCCCGGCGGGCGATACGCCGCCGGATACCACGACCGATTCCTGACGGTGTTTGTCGGAGATGAACCGTGGGATGAGCGCTGCGCCTTTTCAGCCGAGCTGCCAGAGCGCGGGAAAGCCAAGCTCCACTTCGACCTCGCCGGAGATCCAACCGCGTCCAACTGCGCTGGAACCACGATGGCCCTGCTCCCATCGAGCTACCCCGCGACCATCGTGCTCGAATCGGTGACCCTCCGCCGATGAGCGACACCTTCAAGACTCGCCTCGGCACGCTCCTCCGCCTCCACTGCGCCGCGCTCGTAATCACAGCGACGTGGGTCACCCTCACGCTCACCCTGTTCACGCCAGCGTTCCTCTTCCACGGCGACCACGAGAGAGACCTGCGCTTCACCACCTTGCTCGTGCAGCACGGGCACTGGCCGAGCTCGACGCCCGCCATCTCACCCACGCCATTCGAGCTCGGCCCGATGGCCTACCTCCTGCTCGCGCCCGCCGTCTGGCTCTCACCCGATCCCATTGACGTGCGCACCGCGTTGGTTCTCGCGACCGCGGCGGCCCTACTCGCCCTACACGCCGTGCTCCTTCGAATCACCAACCAGAGCCGCCTCGCCGCTGCCATCGCGCTCTTCGGCATCGCCTCGTCGACCTTCCTCTACGAGTGTGTGACACAACTCTGGCACTCGAGCCTCCTGAGCCTAACGCTCCCCCTCTTCTGGCTCGCCGCCGAGAGCGCCCTTCGAACGGGAGGCCGAAAGCCCGTCATCGCCGCCTCGGCTCTGGCCGCCATCTCACTTCAACTCCACGCGACCGCATCGGTCTACACGCTTCTGTTCGGCCTCCTCGCCGTTACTCGAGCTCGCCACTGGGGCGCTCGGACTCTCGTCTACGGCGTTGGCGCATGGCTGCTTGCGCTAGCGCCATTCCTGTGGACTCTCACGCGCTCCCTCGGCCGGCTCTCGGAGAGCGGCCCGGCCCGCAGCATGGGCGCTCACGGCTGGTCCCCGGCGTCCCCACTCGACGTGCTCGGCTTCCTCGTGGACAACATACACACCCTCTGGGGCGACGACCTCGGCCCGGCGATGACGCCCGCTTTCATCTCTCTACTGCTCGCCGGGATCGCCGTCGCTCACCGGACGCCCATCGGACGCGTCCTCCTGGCCTCGCTGTTGCTCGGCGCCATCTGGGAGTGGCTGCTGCTCGGCAATCAAATGGCCCACCGCTATATGCACGCGAACCTGTGGGCGGTGTTTCTCCTCGTCGGGGTCGGCGCGGAGCTCATCATCTCCCAGCTCACCCGCCGGCTCGGCGCCCCCACCACCCGCCATCTCGCCGTATTCTTTGGTCTTATTGGCGCCGCGATCACGACGGAGGCCGCGATCTCCGAGGTCCCACGAACCGCCAGCGACGGCTGGTACGTCGCCCTCGAACAACGTGAAGTCGCCCGCGTCATGGCGAATCGCTTCCCGATGTCAGTCGAGCAGATGGAGGGTCACGTCCACGGCGTCTACTTCGGAGAGCCGATGGGAATGGGGCACTTTCACGGCACGGTGGCCTCTGGAGCGTCGGAGTACCCCGCCCCGCCTCACGTCCTCGTCATGCCCGACGACCTGGCCTTGACGCCCTTCGGCAAACCGTTCGGCCCACGCACGATCGTCGTCGGCTTCGGCCGCAACATCGCCATCCAAGCCTACAACCCTTCCTTCCGGGTTCTACCTCGTCCTGCCGACGACGACCTCCTGAGCGAGAAATGGCGCCGCCCCGCTCGCCCTCCGGAGATGCGCCGACACCAACTCGAGCTCGACGCGTTCGAGCCGGGTCGCCTGACGCTGCTCCTCGCTGACGGCGGCACTCGCGGCTCCGCGGGCACCGGTGGCCGCTGTACGATCTCTGCCCGAGACACCGTGAAAGAGCTGTCGATGAGGCCACTGGCGCACGCCCAATACCGCTGGCTTCGCATCGCCGTGGTCGATATCGAACGCCCAGGCAGAGTCCGCATCGACGTGGGACCTTGCCCGAAGCCACCCTTCTTCGACTTGCTCTGACGAAAGTAGAGCGCGCAGGTGGGGGCTAGGTCGCTCGGGCGTGGTAGGAGCCAAGCGCGAGAACCGACCCAAACGGAGTCCTGAATGAGCGCCCGAGCCCACCACAACAGCCAGATCGCGAAACCGCACCTAACTTCTTCTGAGCTGCTCTGAGACAGGAACCTCGGCCAAGAGAAGGCCGGAGACAACAGCTGGAGAAGGATCAACCAGTCAGGTCGCCGAGGATCGCGTAGGGACGGGCCCTACTACGGTTGGTCCATCTCCACGCGGTGTCAGTCCGGAAGGTGGCCGAGGTTCCTGTGAGAGCGCCACTCTCAGCGCATGGCCCACAAACAACCGTTCTCAGTGCAGCGTCAGCGAGCCACGGTCCACCAGCCGGTCAATGACGCGGTGAAGCCGCGGGACATCGATTGAGCGCCCCGGCGCGATCTCGTCGATGGTCTGCCAAAGCGGCTCCTCTCCAGGCAATGCTGAGATCTGGGACCGGTTCGGCGTCTCGTCTCCTTCGACCTCTATATGTGCCGCTAGACCGAGGTCGAGCGCCGCAAAAGCGAGCACCGTCCCAAGTGCAAGCACATGCACATACAAGCTAGGCTGCCCACCGAGCGGCCCTGCCTCGAGCTGTAATTGCTCCCCCGCGTCGATGAGGGCTGCGCCGATCGGTGCCCACACGAAATGTGTCGGCCGCCGGGCCGGACCCGCCGTGATGTGGTACAGCCCTCGACGCGTTAGCGGGTGAAGGTCCCGAATACGTTGAAACACGAGCCGCGCTGTCTCGGCGGTGAGCTCGCGCGCCGCACCCGACAGGGTTGGCCTCGCGACGCCAGACGCCGCGGCCACGGCAGCCGCGTCTTGAGGCGACGCCGCATCAACGGTGCGCACTAACGCTGGCCACATATCGACCCGCGCCGCTTCCATTGCCGAGAAAACTGGCAACAGCTCTCTCCCCGCCTGGCCAATCAACGCCAATGGCGGGCTTGACCCGTCGCGCCTGATCTCCATGAGCCCCTTCGCTTCAGAGACCCTGTAGAGAGTATCAACTGCGTCCTCCCAGACGATCCCCTCCGGCAACTGAGCGCCCGGCATGGCACGCTCTGCCCCCTCAGACAGCCGCCGCCAAGTGCTCAGCACCCGCTCAGAGAGCCCGCGTTCCCAATCCTGCATTGCCGAGTCCCCTCCACCGCCTCAGTGCGCTTCACTAGCTGCGTTTTTCTAGCGCTCAGCGCCCAGCTTCGGCCAGCCGACCGGACAGCATGCCTCGCACAGCGCGGCGCTTCCCTAGCCTTGCCGGGCTGAACGCTGACAGCCCGGCGTCAACTCCAGCTGACGCCGCCGGCGCCGCGCTCAGTGCGCTTCACTAGCTGTCAGCGCTGAGCGCTCAGCGCCGACAGGCCGGCCGGCCTGTCTCGCACGGCGCGGCGCTTCACTGGCCTTGCCGGGCTGACCGCTGAACCCCCGGCGTTAGCTCCGGCCGAAGCCGGCGCTGAGCTCTCAGTCCCTTAGCACCGCCAGCAGTCGTGCCAGCCCGTGCAGTTGCCGTAGGCGTCGTAGGATGCACAGCCGCAAGCCGTGCTGTTTTGGTAGTTGTAGTAGCAGCGGTTGCCGCTCGTGTGGCTCTGGCAGCGGGTCGCGCCGCAGTTGACGCAGGAACCCGATGGCGAGCAGTCGTCGCCATCGTCGCAGGTACCACCACATCCAACGCGGGCAGAACACGAGCCGAAGATGCACGTGTAGTCCGTAGCGGTGTCACAGCAGTCGCCGTTACCGGCGCAGGAGCTGGTGCAGTCGTCGCCGCTGCAGCGCGTGCCGCTGCAGTAGTTGTCCACGTACACGCAGGCGCCACCACCGTTGCAGGTCGGGACCGGCCGGGCGTAGCAAGCGCCATTGCAGCTCTTGCCGATGCCGATACATGCGGTGCCACTACCGGCGAACGACTGGGTGCACCCACCGGACGCGCAGGTGTAGGTGGAGCAACCGTGCGACGGGTTGAGCGCCGTACAGTTGGTCGAGCCGGCGTCGGCACAGGTCCCCGACCCATTGCAGTAGTCCTGTGGATACCAGACGTTGGAGGCGCAGATGTTCGAGTTGCCATTAGAGCAGGCCGTGGACGAAGAGCGATTCGAGATGAGGCAACTCCCGCCCGAGCAGTAGCCGTCCGTACACGCCGAGTCGAGCGCATTGCAGTTCTGCGTGCCGCCGTCGACACAGGTTCCGGTGCCGTTGCAGGTGTCCTGAAAATTGCGCGTGTCACCCACGCAGGAGTTGGCCGCGCACACGGTGCCGGACGCCGAGTTCTGGATCAGACAGCCGGTCGCACTGCAGTAGCCGTTTCGACAGGCGTTGTCGAAGCCGTTGCAGTCTTGGACCCCGCCGTCTTTGCAGACGCCCGCCTCACAGAAGTCCTTTGGGTTCCAAGTGTCTGCGTTGCAGAACTCACCGCCACACTTGGTCCCGTCGCCCTTGTTGCTAATCGAGCAGCCCGTGGTCGCGCTGCACGCGTAGTTGAGGCACGCGTTGACACCAGTGCAGTTCTGCGTCGGCGCGTCGGCGCAGGTGCCCGTCAAGTTGCCGCAGTAGTCGGTGGGGTTGAACGTCAGCCCGGAGCAGGTCGAGGTGGTGCAGACGGTGGCGCTCGTTTTGTTCGTCCATGCCGTCGTGGAGTTGCTCGAGTTACAGAACTTGCAAGCGCTGTCACCGGTGACCCCCTGAGCCGTGCCGTTGGCGTAGCAAGCCCCACCGATGGCGCAGAAGCCCGGGTTGACCGGGAACAAGCAGACGTTCATGTCACTGTCGCTCGGCGAGCAGGCGTCGGTGGTGCAGGACAGCCCGTCGCTGCACGTGTAGAGCGTCCCGGCGCAGGTGCTGGCGTCGCCGCCGTTGCACACGTCGTTACCCGTACAGATGTTCCCGTCGCCACAGGCCGTGCCTGCTACCTTGCCCGTCACGGAGCAGACTGCGGTGCCGTTGCTGGCGTGACATACAATGACGCCCGTGTTGGCACAGCTGCCCGAGCCACGGGTGCACGACGTCCCCTTGCTGTAGCCCTCGTCCACCCCGTTGACGCAGTTGTCGTCCACGTTGTTGCAGAGCTCGACCGCGCCGGGCTTTATCGCGGCGTTCGTGTCGACGCAGTCCCCGAACGTGGTCGCGGTGTATTTGCCGACCGTGTCCGACGCGCAGAGACAGCGGGCGTCAGTCTCGATGCCGAAGCCGTCGCCGTCGAAGTCCTTGTAGTACGTGACGCAGCCGCTCGCGCCTTGCTCGTTGATGGTGCCGTTACAGTTGTCGTCTGCCGCCGGCGTCGAGCACAGCTCGGGCTTGTTCGGGGCGATGTTGTTGTTGGCATCGTTGCAGTCACCGGCTTGCGTCGCCCGATAGAAGGGTGACGCCGTCTGGGCGGTACAGTGGCACTGCACCGCACCGACGCCATAACCATCGCCGTCGACGTCCACGTAGTAGTTCGTGCAGCCCGTCGCCCCCACCTCGTTGGTCTCTGCGTCGCAGTCTTCGTTGTTGAGCGGCGCGGTGTCGCAGATCTCCGTCAGCGGCTTGACGTCGCCGATGCAGGATCCGAAAGCGCCACCGGAGCACGAACGCGTGCCTGGCCGGCAATCACCCACGTTCACGGTGCCGGCAGGTCCCGTGTAGCAGGACTCGACGTAGCTGTTGTTGGTGTTGGCGCAGCCGGTGAGGGTCGCGCACGCGTCATTGGTACAGAGGTTCGAGTCGTTGCAGTCCTGCGTCAGGTTGTCGACGCAGCTCCCGCTGCCGTTGCACGTGTCCGCCTTCGTATAGACGAGGCTGCCGCACGCCGGCGCCACGCACTGATAGCCCGACGGTCGGTTGGTCCAATTGTTGTTTGATGTGATTGGCTGACACGACCTGCAGGAGTTCGCGCCACTGTTCGTCGAATTCACGGCGCCGGCGGGATCGGCGTTCGCCGTGAAGCAGGTGCCGGCACACGCGGCGCTGAGGGGCGAACAGGGCACCGCCGCAATGAAGCAGTTGCCGGCCGTGAGCGTGCAGCCACCCGCACCGTCGCAACCACGGCAGGTCCCCGAACACGTGTAGCTGGTGCCGCCGCAGGTGCTCGAGGCACCGCCATTGCAGCGATCCGTGTGAGTACACGGCAGCCCGTCGTCACAGGCAGTGCCATTCGCCTTACCGGTGACCGTGCACTGCGTCACGCGGCCCCACGTGGCGTTGTTGTCGTGTGCCAACTGATTGACGTCGCAGGTCCGCGTGGAGCTCTGCGAACACGCGCCCACACCCTCCGAACAGGCGGTGCCCACGTCGGTGTTGACCTCGTCGGTGGTGCCGTCACAGTCGTTGTCGATACCGTCGCAGTACTCGTGGTTCGACTCGCCGGCCAAGAACGGCTGGTTGGCGGGGTTGGCGACCTGGACGATCTGAGCGTCGGTCAGCGTGACGTCGTAGATACCGACGGCGCCGATCTGACCAAGGAAGAACGAGCCACCGGGCCGACGCCCGACGTACATGACGTCGGTGCTAGCGGCCAAGTTCGCGCAACCGCTCGCGTTGTTGACGCTCGCCTTCTTCACGCCGTTGACCCACGTCTCGATCTTGCAGGTGGCCACCGAGTAGGTGCACACCACGTGAGACCACGTGTTGAATGCCACGGGGGTCGACCCCTGCCACGCCCATGAACCACTGGCGAGCTGGATCGCACACTCGAAGTTAGCCCCGTTCATGGCCATCTCGTAGCTGTTCTCCTTGTTGACGATGATGCCGGACCCGACGCTGCCGGTGGGGCGAATCCACGCCGTCATCGTGATCTGCGGGCTCACGAGGTTGTAGGGACTCGAGGCCGCGTGGGCGGCGCCGATGGACGTCGAGGACCCGTTGTAGCTACCCACCGACGGCCACGGGCGGCTGTTCCCGAGCGTGCCACCGACCGGGACGGTCGTGGTGGGGAGGGTGGTGGTGATCTGAGCCGCCGCGTCCGACGCGTGGTTGCCGTAGCCAGAGACATCGAGCTCGGTCGCTTGATCCGAGTTGAACCCGTAGCTGCCCCAGACGAGCCGGTCGACGCACTGCGTCGCCGTCCCCGCGGCGTTACACACCGTGAGGCCGTCGTTACAGCTGTCGAGGTCGGCGCCTTCGCAGGCGGTCCCCTTGGTCGGGAACGCCTCATCGATCTGCGTGTTGCAGTTGTCGTCGACGTCGTTGCATTTCTCCGACGCCGCCGGGTTGATCTGGTTGGCCTGGACCGTCACGCCCCAGTAGCCGGTCGCAGACTTGACCGTCCCGGAGTCCACGCAGTCACCGCCGGCCGCAACATAGCCTGGCGGCGGGGTGCAGCCCGTGGCCACGTCCGCGTTGTTGGAATCACCCCAGCCGTCGCCGTCGAGGTCGCGGTAGAAGGTCAAGGTCACGGAGTTGTCCACTTGCCCGTTGCAGTCGTCGTCTTTGATGTTGCACGTCTCGGCGACTGGCGTGACTTCGCCGATGCACACGTTGCTGCGTGCACCATTGGCGCAGTACTCGGTGCCGGGCTTACACAGGCCGACGTTGAGCGTCCCGCCGGCACCGGTGTAGCAGGCGGCGTTGAACACGGCGGTGTTGTTCGTGTTCGCACAGCCACCGGCCCCCGAGCAGGAGTCCGTCGTGCAGACGTTGCTGTCGTTGCAGCTCACGTCGGTGGGGTTGTTGCAGGTCCCGGAGCCGCCGCAGAAGTGAACCGGATCGAAGGACAGCGCGGTCGGACACGACGACGCGAGGCACTGCCAGCTCGTGGGACGGTTCGTCCACGTCGACACCGACACGGCGGGGTCGCAGAACTTGCACGAGTTGTCGGTCGCGTTCTGCGAATTGAGCGTCCCGGCGGGGTCCTGGCCCTGATTGAAGCAGGTGCCCGTCGTACAGGTGCGATCGGCCGGGTTGCAGCCCGCGATGTAGCAGGTGCCGCCGTTGACCGTGCAGCCGCCCGATCCGTTGCACGCGCGGCACGACCCCGAGCAGGAGTACGTGGTGCCCGAGCAGGTCGAGCCGGTACCGCCGGAGCACACGTCGGAGAACGAGCAGGCTTTGGCGTCGTTGCATGCCGTGCCCGAGGTCTTTCCGGTGACGCTGCAGGTCGTGGAGAGCTGCTCGACGGACTCGCAGACCTTGACTCCCGAGTTCGAGCACTCCGCGTCGCCGCCCGACGTGCAGCCGTTACCAAGGTCGGTGTAGGCCGGATCCGTCGCACCGACGCAGTCGTTGTTCGCGCCGTCGCAGAACTCGAAGTTGCGCTGCACGGACGCCACTGCCTTCGTCGTGAACAGTGCCGTCATCTCGCTCGCCGTCAGGATGTGGTTGTAGAGGGAGACTTCGTCCCACGTACCCGCCGCCGCATCGACGAGTTGGAACCCGCCGTTCGGTGAGTCCTGATCCTGACCGAGCCACAGGTCGCTGTTCCAGGCGAAGCTCGACGTGTTGACGTTCAGCGACAGCTTGTTCACGTTGTTCTGAAGCACATTGATGATGCCAGTCGCCGAGTCGAAGCTGATGACGTAGTGATACCAGGTCCCCGCCACCATGGTCAGGGGCGAGCCCCGCTGCACGTCCTTGACCCAGATCGCACCGTCGTTACGGAGCAGCAGGGAGTTCGCGCCGGTCGCGCCCGACAGCGACACGAAGCTCTGGGCGAGCACGTTCGTCGGCTTGTACCAGAGCGAGATCGACCACTGCGTGGCCGAGAAACCCGCCGACGGGATTCGGATGGAGGTCGTCGACGACGGCGAGACGATCTGGAGCGCACGGTCAGTCGTGCGCACGCCTGCCGCGACGGTCGTGCCGACCGTGAGCGCGTTCCCGGTGCCGTCGGCTTCATCGGTCACGGACGTCCCGTTGATGCCGCGGTCGAAGGTGAAGGCCGCGATCGGGCCATCGTTCGAGCAGGTGACGCCCGTCTTATCCGCCTTGCAGACAAAGGCGCCTTCCGTGCAGCTGTCGGCGTCGAGGGTACCGTCGCAGGCGAGGCCTTTCAGCGTGTAGGTCTCGTCGATGGTCGTATTGCAGTTGTTGTCCTTGTCATCGCAGACTTCGGTGTTGCCTGGGAAGTTCGCGCCATCGTTGTTGTCGCAGTCGTCGTTCAGCGCGGCATAGCCGACGGGCTGGCTGCACTTGAAGCTCGTGCCGTCAGACGCCTTACCGTGGTTGTCGACGTCGAGGTCGCGATACCACGTCGTGAAGTCCGACGCGTTGTCGACGAGGCCGTCGCAGTCGTTGTCGAAGCTGTCCGCGGCGTTCGAGAGGGCGCACGTCTCCGGCACCGGCTTGACCTCACCGAGGCACGCGCCGAACGAGCCGCCAGAGCACGTTCGAATGCCGCCCGTACACGTCCCGATGTTCTGGGTGTTGGCCGGGCCGGTGTAACACGCCTGCTGGACGCTGTTGGGGGTCAACGAGCAGCCTGTGGCGTCCGCGCAGTTGTCGTTCGTACAGAGGTTGCCGTCGTCACACGACGTGATCCCGGCGTCCATACACTTACCGGCGTTGCCGCCCCCGCCGCAGAAGTCGTTCGCTGCGTGCGACAGGCCCGTGCACTTCGAAGCGTTACAGATGACGGAGACACCCGCCGGGGTCCACGTCGACTGGCTGACCGAGGGGCGACACTCGAGGCACTTGTCGTCGCCCGCGGTGCCCTTCGAGCCCGGGGTCGCGACGCAGCTCGCCGCCGTCCCGCACGCCGGCAACGTCGGGTCGCAACCCGCGATGAAGCAGCTGTCGCTGCCGACGGTGCACTTGCCGGTACCGTCGCACGAGCGGCAACTACCGGAGCAGTCGTAGGTGGTGCCGGTACAGGACGACGTGGCACCGCCGCTACAGACGTCGCCGAAGGAGCAAAGGTCGCTGTCGCTACAGGACGTCCCAGCGGCCTTGCCCGTGACCGAGCAGGTCGTGGCCACACCTGACGGCAAGCAGACCTTCGTCCCACTGTTGGCACAACCGCCACTGCCCTGAGCGCAGGACTGGCCCTTGTCGGTGTAAAGATCGTCAGCGCCCGCCGAGCAGTTGTTGTCGAGCCCGTCGCATATCTCATTGTTGCGTGTGAGCGCTGGGATCCCGCCGCCGTGGAGGTTCGCAACCTGCGTGGCCGTTAGGCCGTATGGGTAGACGACGACTTCGTCGAGGCCCCCGTTGAACGGCACATGGTCCGTGCTGGCGCTGAGGACGGCACGGCCCAGCAAGACCGCCAGGTTGTTCGTCGCGACCGACCCCGAGAGGTTGTTGCAGGTCTGCACAGCCACGCCGTTCCGGTAGACGACCATCGCCGTCAGCGTGTTGGTCGCGTTCGGCGTGAGCGAGACCGCGATGTGGGTCCATGCGCCCGCCACCAGATCGATGCCGTCCGTGCAGAAGAGCCCGGCGCCACCCACGTTCACGTAGGGGCGGAGGCGACCCGCCGCCGGCGTCCCCGACGTGGTCCCATAGAGACGCCACTCGAACGAGCGGCTCGTGTCGATCCCCTTTGAGAGGATGCTGGTGCGCACGCCCACCGGCGCTGCCGTCATCTTCACCCACGCCGCGACCGTGAGGCCACGACCCGTCGCGTTCATGTTGGCATGGTGCGGCATCGTGACGTTGCCGCCGCCCGCGAAGTCGAAGGCCTGACCAATGGTCCCCGCCACTTGCGCCACCGTCGAGCCCGCGCTCGTGCTCCAGGTGCCGTTCAGGCTGCCCTGTGCCTCGTTGAGGATCACCGGAGCACCGGAGAGATCCACGCGGTCACCCGACGCAACCAGCCCGGCGCCGTCATCGGCGCACTGCGTCCCCGTACCGGCGGCGTTACAGATGGTGACGCCCTCTTGGCAGCTGTCGAGGTCGCCCGTACCGTCACACGCCACGCCGAGCGAGAAGGTCTCATCGACCTGTGAATCACAGTCTTCGTCGATGCCGTTGCAGGACTCGGTCGCGCCCGGGAACACCGTCGGCTTCGTGTCGTCGCAGTCACCGGGGAGCAGCGTGTTGTAGATGCCCGAGTTTGCGCAGAGGCACTTCGAGTCGGCCGTCAAACCGTGCGTGTCGCTGTCGCTGTTGGCATAGCGACGGACGCACCCCGTGGCGTCCTGTTCGTCGGTCGCGTTGTTACAGTTGTCGTCGATGCCATTGCACACCTCGGTCGCGCCCGGGAAGACGTTTGGATTGGCGTCGTTGCAGTCGTTGCTCTGCGTTGATGTGTAGGATCCGGACGGCGCGCACAGGCACTTCGTGTCCGTGACACCGCCATAGGTGTCGCCGTCTGCGTCCTTGAAGTAGATGACGCAGCCCACGGCGCCCTCTTCGTTCACGGTGCCGTCGCAATCTTCGTCGACATTGCCCGCATCGCAGGTCTCGCCGCCGGGAACCGTCTGGCCGAGACACGCCCCGAGCGTCGTGCCAGAGCACGTCTGCGTGCCGTCCGAACAGAGACCCACATTTCGCGTGGCTGCCACACCGGTGTAGCACGCAACCACCGCGCCCGACGGCGCGTAGGTGCAGCCGTCCGCCGGCGCACACAGGTCCGTAGTACAGACTTCGCCGTCCGCGCAGGCCACGATGCCGCCGCCCTGATTGCATTGCCCGCTGACGTTGCACGTCTTCGCCGCGATGTGCTGGAGCGCGCCCGAGCTCGTGCAGGACGCCGCGACGCACACGGCCGCCGCGCACGCCGTGTCGTCATCGACGACCGCGGTCACGCACTGCTTGTTGCCGTTGCAGGTCGCGTCCGTTCGCTCGCCGTCACAGAGCGACGCCGTGGTGCACGACGGCGCCGCCGCGAAGGCGGCACAGTTCGCATTCGCTGCGCAGCAGTTGCCGGACGCGCAGCAGAAGCCGTTCGCGCAGTAGCCAGACCCGCACTCGCTCGAGCTGACGCACGGCTCGCCGTCCTCCTTGTCGGGGATACATACGCTCGTCGCGGTGTTGCAGATGAAGAACGGGGCACAGTTAGCGTCGGTCGTGCAGCTCGTCGCGCACGTCGTGCCGCTGCAGGCGTACGGTACACAGCTCTCCGTCCCACCGTCGGTACAGGATCCGCCACCGTCGCAGAGGTCATCGAAGTTGTGAGTCGTACCGGTGCACGTCCCCGCACCGCAGACCGTCTCCGTGCCGTACTTGTCACACGCAGACGCCCCGTCACAGCTGCCGTTGAGGCCGCAGGACGTCGAGACACCCAGCGCGCAGTCGCTCTTGACGTCGGTACCCACGTCCGATGCGGCGCAGGTGCCGTTGCCGTCGCAGACCTCGCAGAGTGGGCAGTTGACCAGCGGATCCGTGTCGACTGCAACGAAACCGCAGTAGCCGAGGCCGTCGCATTGCTTGCACGTACCACAACCCTTCGTCGTCGCCGGGAAGGCACACGCCTTGGCACCGTTGCACACGCCACCGCAATCGGCGTCATCGCCCGTGCACTCCGAGGCTGGGTCGTTGCCGCCCGGGACCGCCGTACACGTCCCGAGCTTGCCAGCGACGTTACACGCCTCGCAGACGCCCCCACACGCCGTGGTGCAGCACACGCCGTCGACACAGAGGCCAGACGCGCAGTTCGAGTTGGCACCGCACGTGCCGCCCGGCGGCTCTTTCGGCTGGCAGGTCGTCCCATTGCAGTAGTTCCCTGCTTTGCAGTCCGAATCCGAAGAGCAGTCCGTGTCGCAGTCGCCCGTCCCGTCACAGAAGTAGAGGCCGCAGCCGACCTCGGGATCGGTCCCGACGTCGTAGGCTTCACACACGCCGAGCGCGCCGGTCTCATTGCAAAGCTGACACGCGTCCGTACACGCGCTCTCGCAGCAGACGCCATCGGCACAGAACGCCGAGCTGCATTGGTTCGCCGCCGCGCACGGGTCGCCGTTCGGCAACTTCGGGACACACGCATTGCCGCTGCAGTAGTGCGTCGGGGCACAGCCGGTGTCGTCGAGGCAGTCATTATCACAGGCGTTGCCGGAGCACTGATACGGCGCACACACCGTGGTGCCGCCATCGACGCACTGCCCCACGCCGTTGCACGTGTCGCGATTCTGAGTCACGCCCGTGGCACAGCTCGCCGCGTTACACTCGGTCCCGGCCGCCCACCGACGGCATACGCCCGCGGCGCACACACCGTCGAGGCCACAGCCCGACGCCGGCGTCGTCGCGCACTCGTCGAGCGGGTCGGCCCCGGTGGCGACGACCTTGCAGGCGCCGGTGGCGTTGCAGACGTTGCACGCCGGGCAGTCATTGTCTGGATCGGAGTCCGCGGGGTTGAAGTTGCACTTGCCGACCTTGCCGGCCTGATTGCACGACTCGCACGTCGCGCTGCAGCCCTTGTCGCAGCAAACGCCGTCGGTGCAGAAGCTCGACGCGCACTCGGCGGACGCCGTACAGGCCTCGCCGTCCGGCTTCTTGCTCGTACAGATACCGCCCGCGCCGCAGAAGAACCCGACTGCGCAGTCGCCGTTGCTCGTGCACGCGTCCTTGCAGGTCGTAGTCCCACACGCGAACGGGTTGCAGGTCGTCGACAGACCGTCTCGACAGGTGCCGAGACCGTTACAACTGCGCTGCGTCGTCGCGACACCGGCCGCACACGCCGCCGCAGTACACACCGTCCCGTCGACCCACAGCCGGCACAGGTAGGCCCCATCGCACTCGCCGTCTTGGCTACACGTCGACTGGGCCGTCGTATTGCAGTCACCCTTCGGATCGGTGCCGGGCGCCGCCGCGAGGCAATCGCCACCACCGTCACAGACGCCACACGCGCCGCAATCGGCATGGGGGTCTTGGCCAACGTCGACAAAGGCCGAACAGTCGCCGAGCCCGTTGCACTGCTTGCACGTCGAGCAGCTCGTCGACGCCGGCGGGAAGCGACACGTCTTGGCGCCGTTACACACGCCGCCGCAAAGGCCCGACCCCGTACACTCGCTGTCCGGATCGAGGCCGTCCTGCACCGCAGAACACGAGCCCGCAAGCCCGAACACGTCACAGCGCTCGCAGTTGCCCGCGCAGGAGCCGTTGCAGCACACGCCGTCGACACAGAAGTTGGAAGCGCACTGTCCTGCCGCCGTGCACGGCGAGCCGTTCGGCTTCGCGCCTTCGCATTCCCCGAGCGCGATGTTACAGGTCGAGCCCGTCGCGCAGTCTTCGTTGCCGTCGCACCCCGTCCCGCACGCCGGGCCGACGCAGACGTACGGCGAACAAGACTGCCCGGGCGCGTCGAGGCAGGTCCCGAGACCGTCGCATTGCGATGCGGGCGTCAAGGTCCCGCTCGTGCAGCTCGGGTCTTCACAGGCCGTGCTGAGAGCCCAAAGCGAGCACGTGCCATCGCCAGCACACTCGCCGCTCGTTCCACAGGTGGAGGCCGCCGACTGCGCGCACTCGCTCTTCGGATCGCTGCTCGACGCCGCCTTCTTACAGGCGCCAGCGCCGTTGCAGACCTCGCACAGCGAGCACGAGCCCGCGGGATCGGTGTTGTTCGACGCAAACCCGGTGCAACCGCCGACGCCGTCGCACAGCCGACAGGTCCCGCAACTCACGGTCGTCTCGGGGAAACGGCACTCGCCCACGCCATCGCAGACGCCGCCACAGGTCCCGCCGCCGCTGCACTCAGAGGCCGGATCGAGACCGTTCGGCACCGCCGTACACGTCCCGAGGGCGCCCGCCACGTCACACGCGAAGCAGCCGTCCGCGCACGCCGCGTTGCAGCACACGCCGTCGACGCAGAAGCCGGAGCCGCAGTCCGAGGCCTCGTCACACGAACCGCCCAGGTCGCCCTTCGGCTTGCAGCCGCCGTCGCACGTGCAGCTCGCGTCACAATCGCCTTCCACGCTGCACGTCGCCGTGCAGATCGGCGCGGCCTGGTCGGCTGTGCCGTCACAGTTGGTCGCCGGGTAACAGCCACAATCCGACGATTCGATGGCTAAGGTGCACTCCGTGTCGTCGTCGACCGTCGTCGTCCCGCATACGAACGCGCTGCACGCCGCGTCGCCGCGCGTGCCCTGGCAGCTCGCGTCGTCATCGCACGTCGCCACGTCGGTGTAGCTCGTCGGGCACTGGCCCACGTGCGCGCAGCAGTCACCCGTGGGGCCACCGCAGCAGAAGCCGTTGGAGCAGTAGTCCGACTGGCAGGCCGAGTTGCCCGCCACATCCGGACACGGGTTGCCGTTCATGCGCTTGGAGACGCCCACGTCTTCGAAGGGCGGCGCCACGAGGCCCTTGTAGTACTGAACGATGTGCTGATCGGTGCTGGTGCCCGGGAGAACCACGACCTCATCGATGGTGCCGTTGAACTGCCCGATGTTCGTATTGGGAGCCACGTTCGAGAGCTGGCCGATGACCACGTCGGCGGCCGCCGTGAGCGTGCCCGCCCAGGGCACCGACGCGAGGCGCTCGCTGTCCACATAGAGATGGACTTTCGCGCCGTCCCACACGACCGCCAGATGCGTGAAGACGCCCGGGACGAGGCTCGTGTACCCCGACGCGGTCAGCGCCGCGAGGAGCGCCGTCTTCAACGCCGCGTCGCTCTTGAGAGTCAGGAAGGGGCGACCGCCCTCGAGCCCAAACCCAAACGAGCCGGACTTGCTGATGAGCCATTGCGTCGCCGACTCGCCGTTGCCATTCCACTTCACCCACGCCGATAGCGTGAGCGCTGAACCGAAGTTGACCGTGCCCGACGCTTCGAGGACGAGCGCGTCCTGGAAGGCCCCGCCTGCGGCACCATACTGACCATAGCCGACACCACTGCCCCAACGACCAGTCGCCACCGACGGGAACCCGAAACCACCACCGCCCGAGTTGCCGCAGCCGGAGGCGCCGCAGCCGAAGCCCCGCGCAAAGCCCTTCTTCCAATCGATCCCCTTACCGCCGTTGCCACCATCGCCCGAGCCATCGAAAGCTAGGTTACCGAAGTCCGTCGAGAGCACAGTCTCATCGTCAAACGAGACGTAGCTGAAGGGCAGCGGCGGGTAGACGTCTTTCAGCAGACCCGTGGCCGGCGCCATGCCGGTCATGACGGCGATGATGTCTTCGTCCGACAGCGCGTAGTCGACGAGAAGGACCTCGTCCACGAGCCCGGAGAACACGCCGAGGCCGAGCGACGTAAGCACTTCCTGACCCAGGATCACGTCCGTCAGGTTCAACTGAAGCTGAGGGCCGCACGGCAGCTTGCCGGCGAGCTGGCCGTCCACGTAGATCTCAACGGCAGCGCCTGTGAACACACCCGCCACGTGGAACCACGCATTGGCGGTCACCGTGATGCTCGCGTCCACCCGAACGTAGGCGCCGGTCGCCTGGTCGAACACGCGGAAGAAGGGACGATTCCCGTCGAGCCCGACCCCGAACGCGCCCGCTTTGCTCACCAGCCACTTGAGGCCGGTGTTGCCGGCCCAGTTGAACCAACCGGCCGCCGACAGCGCGGTCTTGAAGCCCGTCACGACACCCGAACCCGTGACACGCACGTACTGACCCGCGAGCCCACTGAACTTGGCCGCCTTGCACCAGCGACCCTTGCCCCACGTGACGCCTCCGTTGAGTGTCGCCCCAAGCCCCGAGCCCGCGCTCGCGACCGCGGTGCCGACGCCTTCGAAGAAGCTCAGCCACGACACCGGCGGCTTCGTCGCGAAGTGGCCGAGATTGCGCGTCGGCGGAAGGCGCCAGGCCTTCAGGAGATTCAGCAGCTGAGTCGCGCTGAATGGGTAGTCCGTAATCGTGAAGCCGTCGATGGACCCCTTGAACTTCATGAAGTTGCCCCACGAGGGGCCCCACTGACCCAGCGTGATCGGATCCGCGGCCGAGAACGGGATAGCGCCCGTGTACGGCAGCGCCGCGATGACCACACCGTTCAACAGAAGCTCGACGAGACGCCCGTCGAAACGGACGCCGATGTGCGACCACTGACCGACCGGGATGGCCGGCGTCGAGAACTGGCCAAAAAGTTCCCAGAAGCTGCCCGAGCCGAAGCCGAAGCTCGCGCCGCCGCCGGAGCCGAAGCCCCCGCCCCCGCCGCCGCCACAACCGAACAAGCCGCAACCACCGCCGCCGCCGCAGCCGAGCCAACCGCAGCCGCCGCCACCGCCGCCCGAGCTGCCGCCACCCATGTGGAAGCGAAGCTTGCCGTCGACGTCGATACCGAGACCCCAGTCGTTGCCCTTACCGATGACTATCTGCGGGTTGCCCGTCGAGCCGCCCCACTTGATCCAGGTCCCAATCGACATTCCGCCCGTGAAGCCGACCGTCGCCGTGCCGCGGAAGCTCACCAAGTTGTCAGCGATCCCGCCCGGCACACCGAAGGGACCGAAGTTGAGGCCCCAGCCGAAGATGCCTGGGACCCACGTTGGCAAGTTGATCCCGAGTAAGTCGCCGAGGAAACCATTGCCGGAGTGATCGTCGCACGTCGTGCTGCCCGGGCCTTCGTCGAAGTTCGCCTCGCAGATCGGGCCGTTGTCGACGCACGCATAGCCGGCCGAGAGATCCGATACGGACTCGCAGGTCTCGGCACACGCAGGCTCCTGCTGATCGAGCGCGCCAGAGCAGACCACATCCGAGTAGGGGTTGCAGTCGCGCGCTGCCACCGCCACGCCGCAGCCGGTGTCGTTCGGCACGATGGCCGTCCCGCACTTGCTCGCGGCACATGTCGCCTGCTTCGCTTCGCCCTGACAGGTCGACACCGCGAGCGTGATCGTCGCGTTCAGGAGGTCGCCCGTGACGCTCGTCAAGGACGAGACCACGAAGCGCAACGGCTCATCCTTCGAGACGTCGACCGTGACCGTGAAGGTCGCGACGCCACCGGACGACACGTCGCGCTGGAGCAGCGTTCGATCACCCTGACGGAGCTCGACCTGAACGCCGTCGCCACCGTCTGTAGCTGCGTCAGTGAAGTTCACCGACACCGCGACCTGACCGTCACCGGGCACGAGATATTGCAGCACGGCCGAGGTCGACGACCCCGGGAGGAACGAACCCGACGTCACGCCCACGCCATCGGCGTTCGTCCAGGCCGAGCCCGCGCCGGTGAGGTCGGCATAGCCCGCGCCCGCGTTCCACGACTCATAACGGAACTGGCCGAGGCCCTGCGTCGCGCTGAACCCAGCCGCGAGCGTCTTCGTGCCCGCGAAACAGACCGACGGTCCCGAGAAGCTCGATGGACAGGCCGCCGGTGCGCCACAGCAGACCGGGTTGGTCCCGTCGTTCGTGCAGCAGAAGCCGTTGTTGCAGTAGCCATTAGCGCAGTCCGAGTTCTCGTCGCAGGAAGACCCGTCGCCGAGGTCCGAGGCGCAGTTCGCTGAATCGCAGTGGCAGCTCGTCTTGCACGTCGAGTCGTCCTCGCCCGTGCAACCACCCACCGGGCAGGAAGGCGGCGTCTGAACCGCGCCACCAAGGCAGAACTGATCCAGCGAACACGGACAGCTCACGCCGCCAGCCCCAGCCGTACACGCCGAGTCATCGTCGACAGGGACCGACTGGCAGGAGAACGTCGTCGCTGAACAAGCGCCATTGGTCGACGTGCCCTGGCACGTCACCCCATCACCGCACGTCGCAGGCGCGTCGAGGTACGCACACTGGGTCTCCAACGCACAGCAGACCTGACCCGCGTCGCAGCACACCCCGTTGACGCAGTTGCCCGACGCACAGTCGGTGTTCTCGTCACAGGTCCCGCCGTTGGTGATGTCCGTCGTGCACGTGCCGTCGCAGTGACAGCTCGCGTCACACTCCCCGTCCGCAGAGCACGACGTCGGACAAGCCGGTGCGGTCTGCGACGACGTACCACTGCACGTCACCGGCTGGTAACAACCGCACTGGTTGGACTCCGTCGACGTCCCGCACCCCGTGTCGTCGCTCACCGCCGCCGATTGGCAGACGTAGCTCACGCACGTCGGATCCCCGCGCGTGCCCTGGCAACCCGACGAGTCCTGACAAACCGACGTCGTGGCATACGTCGCCGGGCAGCTGCCCGCCGCCGCGCAGCAGTCGCCAGACGCACAGCAGTATCCGTTCTGGCAGTGCGCCGAGATACAGGCCGACGTCTTCGGGCAAGCCGAGCCATCCGGGAGCTTGTTCTCGCACTTGTTGTCCGACACGTCGCCAGTGCCTTGGTCATTGCACCACGTGCCTGCGGCGCAGTCCGCGTCCACCACGCACGTCTTACCCCCACCACCGAGCGGGATGTCGAAGATCTTCAGCGCCTCGAAGGCCGCTCCGCCAACGTCCTTCGAACCGAGGAACGCGATGGACTGAATGTCCACGCCCACCGGGGTCAGCGTCGTCAGCACCACCACGACCGAGATGGTCGCCGGCTGATTGATGCCCGAGATCCGGACGCGGTAACGCCCGCCACCGAGGTGCGTACCCGTGCCGCGCTTGCTGCCCACGTCGGCGCCGAGCGGGAGCGCGTTCTCCAGAACCATGTTCGCGTGACCCGCGCTCGACTTCGCCTCGACCGTCACGCGGATGTTCGCGAGAACCGGTTGCTGATCGCGGTCGATGACCTTCACGATGATGTCCGCGTTACCGAGCGTCGGCGCCGTCGGGTTCTCGACCGTGAGAACCACGAAGTGAGACAGCTTCGCGAGCACCTGACTGTCGAACAGCGCGTCGCCAACCGACACCTTGTCATCCGGGTAGCTGTCCATCTTCGACAGCTGCTCCGCCGTCGCCGTCACCAGGCCCACCAGCTTGCGCTGAACGAAGAGCCCGTCCTCGGCGCCAAACTCGCAGTTGTC
>CANMLD010000038.1 GCA_947498315.1 Pseudomonadota bacterium
GGGGACAACCCCCACACCCCCGGCGTGCGCGGTGATCGCTCAGTCTCCATTTTGTCCGACCCACTCAAAGAAGGCGCCGACAGTGTTGGGTCATTCTTCGATTGGCGCAGATCGTGCTACAGCGCCGGTCGCTGGAACCGTAAACCCCAGCCCGAGGCCGCTCAGTGAACGTCGTCACACGACTCCTTCCCTTGACCCAGACCCTGGGAGATGGACCCTACCCAGCGCTGGGGGTCGGTCTCAAGCGCTGGCGCGTCCCGGTCCGGCAGAATGGCCGGTGGCGCAACGTCATCCTTCAGGCCGACCTCGGGGTCTGGGTGAGGCATATCAACCTGGCCGCTATCGCCGCCCGAACCGCGGAGCTCGAGCAGCTGCTCGGCCTGCCGACTCCGGAAGAGCGGCGCGCCGGAATAGCTGCGGTGTCGGAGTCACTGACGACGGCCTACAGCACGCTCTACCCGAAGCTGTGAGCCGCCAAAAGATCATCGCCGAAGGTCGCGCCAGCCTCGAAGCGGGGATGGCGGCGCGGCGCTCGGGGCATCTCGATGACGCGCAGACGCATTACTCGCGGGCCGTGCAGCTCCTGACTAACGCCTCGGACACGCAAGGGGCGGCGCTCGGGGCTAACAACCTTGGGGCGCTCGCGCTCGGCCGGTCGGAGTTCGAGCGGGCTGAGAAGTGGTTCAGCATGGCGAGCGAGCTCGCGACGCACCAGAGCGCGGTTGGGGCGGCGGCCTGCATGAACCTCGGGCTCATCTGCAAGGAGCGTGGGCGCGTTTCCGAAGCGGCCGCGCGTTTTCGGCAGGCGCTGTCGTCGCACGAAGCGGCCGGGCGTGGGCTGGGCGCAGGCGAGGCGCTCGGCAACCTCGGTTATCTCGCTCTCGGGCGCGGTGAACACGACGTGGCCCGAGACGCCTTCGAAGCGGCGCTCGTGGCCTTCTCCGGCGAGGCGGTCGTGCTGCCGTCGGGGACCCTCATCCCCGCGGGGCCCGCGCGGTCGCCGCTGGGGCAGATGACGGCGCTGAACGCGCTTGGGGAAGTGGCGCGGGCGAGCGGCGACATTAAGACGGCGCGTCTTCGTTTTCAGGAAGCGCTCGATTTTTCTAGGGAACACGGTCTCGATGAGGGGACCCGCACGGCGCTTCAGAACCTCGGCGGGCTGCTCCGTGCACTCGGCGACCTCGACGAGGCGACCGCGTGTTACGACGAAGCGCGGCGCGCCGCGGAGGCGGCCGGGGATCGGCGCGCGCTGGCGGCCGCCCACACGAACCTCGGCCATGTCCATGCGGCACGCGGTGAGCGGGCCCTGGCTGTTGCCGCTTATGAGCAGAGCCTCGCATTGCACGACGCCATCGGGCACCCAGCCGGGATCGCCGCCGATCTGGCCAACCTCGCCGCGCTCGCGTTTGACGCTGGGGACATCGCGTCCGCTCAAGGTAAGCTCGCCGCCGCCGCGGAGCGCTTCGAAGCGCTCGGGCTCATTCGGGAATCGCTCTCGGTGACCCTCATGCGCGCGCAGTCAGACGCGATCGCGGGGCATGTCGGCGAGGCGCGACAGGGTTTTATCACGGTCGCGGAGCGGGCCCAGGCTATTGGCTGGCTAGCCGGGGAAGCCCTCGCGAGCGGGGGACTTGCGGCCTTTGAGATTGGGAGGCGCCCGGTCGCGGAGTCCGTGGCTGCCCTTCAGTCGGTAGAGAAGGCCTTCGAATCACTCGGCGATCGTCGGGGTCAGGCGACGGCCCTGGCGAACCGCGCCGACGCCGTCGCCTGGACTGGCGACACCAGCGTCGCTCGAAGGCTCGCTACCGAGGTGCGGCTTTACTGCGCCGTCCGCGACCTGGCCGGCGGCGAGGCCGACGCCACGGCGCTCGAAGGCGCCATCGCGGAGAGGTCAGACGACCACGCCCTGGCGCTCTCCCGGTTTCGGGAGGCCGAGTCCCTCTACAGCCAGATCGGCTCCCGACTCGGCGTCGCGCGCTCGCTCAACGGGCAAGCGCGGGTCTACCTTCGACTCCCGGGCGGTGCCGAAGACGCACTGGCCTGCGTCGCGCGCGCCCGCCCCCTCTGGGAGTCGTTCCCGGTCCCCGCTGGGACCGCCGAGGCGGACGCCGTCACGGCGGCGGCGATGTGCCTGTCGGGGCTACCCGCAGAGGCCTTGGCTCTGCTCGAGGGCGCTCAGGCAACGTTCGAGGCGCTCGGTCTTCGACTCGGTGTTGCGTGGGTTCAGCGGGTAGCGGCACGCTGCTATCGCGATCTGGGCGACTCGGCGCGCGCAGACGCGGCATTCGGGGTGGCACAAGCCGAGCTCGCGCTGCTTGGCGCCCAGTGTCGTTTCTTTCTGTAGGTACTCTGGGACCGACGCTGTTCTCATCGACTCGCACGTCCTCGGCCACAAGAAGGGGTCCGATTTCGTGCGCGAGGCTCAACCCTTAATCGCGAGCGACGAGGCGAAAGAGGCGGTTCAGAAGAAGAAGGCCAAAAGGGAGCTCGGTGGTCGCAAAGCATGAAGCAACGAGGATATCGGGCGCAAGGCCCCAATGGTCGAAGATACGCGCAGCAGGGCGCAGATCCTGGCCGACCTCAAAAAGCCGATCTCGGTAGCAAGCCCCAAGCCTGGCGTCAGCAAGCGGTTCTCGGCTGACATCTAGCGGAGCCGCTCATGGCGCGTTGACATGAGGTCGCAGGTGCAGCCGGGCCCGTAACGCCTCGACGACTGCAGGGCGTAGCGCGCGCACGCCGCCCGCGTCGTGGCCGAGCTCTCGCCGTATCGAGGTCACGGGCCGGGCTAGTCCACACGGGATGATGAGGTCGAACCAGCTAAGGAGGACGTCGACGTTCAAAGCGAACCCGTGGATGGGCACGTTGCGGTGGATGTGCACACCCACAGCCGCGATCTTGCCGTGAGCCGTCCACAGCCCGGGCGCCGCGTCGTCCCAGGCGGCGACGATGCCGCGCGCCGCGAGGACGTCGTTCAGGGTCAGTCCCAGTAGCTCAACGTATCTCTTGGCGCCGAGTCCGTAGCGCGCGAGGTCGAGTACGGGATAGCCAACTAGCTGGCCAGGTCCGTGGAAAGTGACGTCGCCGCCGCGCTCTGTCTCGATGATGGGTACGCCTCGCCGTTCGAGTTCGAGGCGGCCGATGACGCTCGCGCGGCTTGCGTGTCGGCCGAGGGTGACGGTCGGCGGGTGCGTGACCAGAAAGAGCGCTCCCGGGCCGCCACCGAGGACGAGTTCGCGGCGGGCCCGCTGCAGCTCGAGACCGTCCTCGTAGGGTAAGGCGTCGAGTTCGATGAGCTCGAGGTCGAGGTCCGTCAAAACGTCGCACCGCGCTGGGCAGGTGGCTGCGATTCGCGATGCGGGTTCAGTGGTTCGGACAAAACTGCGATTGGCGTCCACCGGCCATTTTCTAGCATCGAGTTGCTCTCGCTCAAGGGCGGGCGATGCAGCCCGCCTTCGTCGCTCGAGTACGCGCCTATCGGCGCCCAGTCGAAGCAGGGGGAAGGGCTGCGTCGAAAATTGCGCGGCGATCGCTCTATCTCCATTTTGACCGACCCACTTACTCCCGTCTGAGCGAGGTAAGCAGTGTGAACGGTGCTCCCCACACGAAGGTGCACCGTGACGAGCGGAGCGCCGTCAACGGAGACGGCGATTAGGGGCCAATAACCAGGGCCTCCGAGCTGTGCCGTTGACGGGCTCGTTTGAATCAGGATATCGCCCCCCACCCCGACGCGCACGAGCGTTGGGCGCACCAGACGTTCAGCGAGTGAGAGGGGCGCCCCCTCGAAGGTCCAGGTGGTCTTCTCGTCCGTGGGTAGCGCGTTCACGGCGTTGGCGGCTTCCCCGAGGCCCTCCCCTAGATACGCCGTCGGCGCCAGCTCGGCTTGCCACGAGAGGGCCGCGGCACCCACGAGCTCGCTTCGATACGCTGTTGGGTATGGGAACACGGAGACGTTGGCCCACAGCCCGTGGGCGACCAACGCGATGCTCGCGATTCGCCGTGTGGGAGTGGGGCGGGTCCACCGCTCGACACCTGCGGCGGCGAGCGCGCTGAGCGGGATCCAGAGCGGCAGCAGGTGTCGTGCCCCATCGGCTTCGATGCTGGTAAAGGCCGCGAGGAGTGGCGTTGCCGCCCAGTAGAGCAGTCCGGCGTCGCCACGTCTCGCGCGTGCGACCGCGAGCGCCGCCGCGACGAGGAGTAACGGTGGGCCGACCAGCAGGATTTGAACGGGCAGATAGCTGAGCGGCGGGGTCGCGTGGGCTCCGAGGAAGAGCTCGTGGACGACGTACTCCCAGGTCTGACTGACGGCGAGGCCGTGGCCGAACGGCCGCAGCCAAAGCCACGGCCAGCTCAGGAGGACCACCACAAAAACCAGAGGTGGCACTGTGAGCAGCGCCAGTGGGAGGGTTGTCACGCCACGATGGCGCTGTTCCGTGATGATGCGGTGGAGGTGGAGGGCGAGCCCAAGGGCGAGGAGCAGCAGGTTCGAGAGTCGGACGGCCGCCGCAACGCCGACCAGTAGCCCCGTCCAAACGAACTCTAGTCCGGTCGGGGGAGGACGGGACGGACCGTTGCCAACCTCGTCCAGCATTCGGAAGAGCCGCAAGGTCGATACGGCGCCGACCACGAAGGCCAGATGGCCTGGACCATCCAGGGTTCCGCCGAACGCGTACGCGTAGGCAGGCACGGTGCCGGCGAGCAGCGCCATGAGGACGCTGACGAAGCGCGAGCACATGGGGCGAAGGGCCCACGCGGCGATGCCGATGGCAGCGGCCGAGCAGAGCCCTGAGGTGACACGCAGAACGACGAGGTCGCTGCCCTGGGCCAAGGCCATGACCAGGCCGTAGAGGTAGAGTCCGACCGGAGCTTGGTGGTTGCCGAGCTGCCAATAGTCGTAATGAAAATATCCGTGTACGACGCTGGAGACCGCGGCGCGCGCGGTCAACGCGGTGAGCCACTCGTCCCTCGTCTCGCTCGCGTGGACGATGGCGGGGAGCCACAACGCAAAGAGCGCTGTCGGGAGCAAGACCGAGACCAACCACGTGTTGCGCCTCTCCGAACGCGCTGCGGCGTCGGCTTCGAGGTAACGTCGCGGCCACTTCGGGCCGAACCGGATGGTCGCCGCCAACGCCAAGAGGCCCATCGCCATCAGGAGCATGGCCTGGGAGTCGGACTCGGGGTTTGGGAGTGCCGGATGAAGAAAGACCGGGTTCAGCGAAGCCATCGCCCATGCGCCAGGCGGGCGCCAGTCGAGGCTGAGGTCTGGTGTGCCGCTTCGATGGTCCACCCTCAATCGGATGGGGTGGAGGCCCTGCCGCAATGTCACGCGGCCGCTCGACGGCGGACGACCACGAAGGTGTGTCAGGACTGGCAGGCCAGCGACGCTGAGCCAAGCGCTGTCGGACGCGTCGACCGCGAACGAATACGAACCGCTTCGGGGGACGTACAAGTAGCCGTCGTAGGAGATGGTGTACCCGTCGGGTATAGCCCGTTCGATCGGTTGTCTTTCCGGCCCGTGAGCGACGTGTCGAACCCGTTCTGATGTCAGTGCAGGGCCCGTCCAGTCCGGCGACGGGGTCACCGTCATCACGAGGCCGCGGGGAGCGGCGCCGTCGATGGCGAGGTAAGCCGGCACTGCAGCGGTCAGAGCGATCGCGACCGCGAGCCCGGCGCGCAGGCGGGAGGTTATCGTCACGAGTGCTGCAGGCGGGCGAGGACCCGCCGCGTGAGCACGGCGTCGGCGCCGTCGGACGGGAGGCGGGCCGCGTCAGCTCGTGCGTCGTTCATGCGGCCGAGGGATTCTAGAAGCGCGATCCGCGCGAGGCGCGCTTCGAGGCGGGCCGACGTGTTCTCGAACATGGCGTCGAGCGCACCCAGGGCTTCGTCGTGCCGGCCGAGCTGGGCGAGCGCCTCGCTTCGAAGGCCGTGGCCGTCGGTCCAGGACGTGAGGCCCGTCCCCGTGCGTGGGCCCGGCCGCATGACGCGGGCGAGTACCAGCAGGCCTGACTCGGGCAAACCGATTCGAATGTAGTGGGTTGCGAGCGTGGCGGCCGCCCCGGCATCGAGCGGCTCGCGGTCGAGGGCGCGCTCGAGCAAGGCGACGCCGATGCTGACCTCACCCGCACGCAGGAACGCGCATGCGACCTCCGTGTCTACGAGTTCAGCCAGAGCCGGCGACACCAGAGGCAGCTTCACACTCGCTGGCTGTCCCGCGTCGAGCTCGTCATGGACGGCCCGGCCAATCAGCGACAATGTCGCGACGTCAGCGTTCTCCAGTGCGTCACGAGCAACGGCGGCGCGACCTTTGCGCCACTCCAGTAGGGCCCGATTGAGCGTGGGCAACACCGGTGGGTCGTCGCTCAGTAGCTCCGCTGGCGGGATGGCCACGCCCAGCCGGTCGTTGAGGACTAGGAGCTGCTCGTCGGCCCTCGAGTCGACGTTCGCAGCGTCTTCGTACGGGGCAGCTCCATAGGCTGCAGCTCCATAGGCTGCATCTCCATAGGCTGCATCTTCATAGGCTGCATCTTCATAGGCTGCAATGGCGGCTTCGGTGTCGCCGTCAACCTCATGCAGAAGCGCGCGCGCGAAGGCCGCTGACGGCGCTGCAGCGGCGAGGCCGGCGCGAAGGCGTTGCATCACGGCGGCCGGGGCGCCCCCAACCAGGATGGCGGCGGTGACATGCTCTGAGTCGATGTCGTTCGGAGCCGTCCATGAGTCATCCCCGGACGTGCAGAGCGCTTCGAGCGACTCGGCGGCCGATGGCGGCACGAAGACCCGCGGGCCAATCGCGTGCGGGGAGAGGCCCAGGGCGGTTGCTAAGGCGATGCTGCCGCTGGCGTCAACGCCGCGCGCACCGGTAAGCACCACGAATCGGTCGAGGTAGAGGCGCTGTGACAGTCCTTTGAGGCTGCGGCGACCCAGGCGGGCCGCGATCTGCGTCGCCGTGAGCCCGCGTTCGAAGGAATCGGTCTCGGGGGCGTCTTCTGCGCCTGCATCCGGGTCGAACGGCGCTGGATCGGTCGTCAGTCGCGGAGAGGCACCGGGTCGGCGTCGGCGGACGGCGAGGCCGCCTACGATCAGGTTCGGGGCAGGACCACCCACGCCGGGCGGCGCTACGAAGAGCAGTGATGGAGGGAGCGCAGGGCACAGGACCACGCGGTGCGCGGCATCGGCAAGGTCGAGCACGGCACATGGACTGGACTTGCCTCCGAGCGCCTTGACCTTGAGCACCGTGAGCCGCCAGCCCTGCAAAGACGGACCAAGGTCGAGTGTGGTCGGGTGGTCGAGGGCGCTCAGCGCCGTCACCACCGCACCAAGATGGCGCGCCCGGCACCGGGCGAGGTCCAGGTCCAACGCGTCCGACGGAATGCCCACCGTGAAGACGGTCACGACGGCGTCGTTCGGGCTCGGTGTTACATCGAGCGACTCCACGGCCAGGGCTGCAAGACGGAGGCGAACACGGCACTCAGGCGGGCCAAAGACGAGCCCATCGCTATCGACGGCGACGGGGCCCGGCGGCCTGAGTTGAGGGTCATGACGGATGAGCCAATTCTGAAGGTCGACGTCGCTCGTTAGGACGGCGTCCACATCACGAAGGCGCGGGACGTAGGGGTCGGGGGCGTCGGAGTAAGGAGGGACGAAGCGAGTGGCTGCGACGGCGTCACGGAGCGCGCTCAGACGGGCCGGCTGCAAGCAGTGTCGAGCGCGCCACAGGCGCAGGAGCTCGGCGTCGGGACGCGCCGCCGCCCTTGTGGCGCTTGGCGTGGGTTCGGGGGCCGCGACGACCAGTCGCCGACCGAACAAACCCCCGATGATGCGTCCGAGTCCCATCGGAGCGGGAGACTACAGGCCCCCTCTGCCCTGAACAACCCGGACGAGGCCACCGGGCGTCCACCACACCAAGAACTTCGGGCATCCGACAACATCGACTACAATCGAATACGGACTATCCGTCTGCGTCCGACGAAGCGACGGGCAAACGGCGAACGGCGCCCTGTTCCGACTGCGGCGTTCTCACTCACGAGTGGCCGCGCCCCCCTGCCATTGGAGGATCATCATGCGTTATTGGACTCTGGCCATCATCCTCGCGAGCGTCGCGCCCTTGAGCGTGGCCACGGCGGAGACCGGCGACGAAGGGTCCCGCGCCGCCGAGCTCGTCAAAGGCGACGCTGACGACGCGTCGGCCCACCCGGCGCCGTACCCCCACATCCATCCGCGGAGGCGCGTCGTGCAAGTCGCCCCGGCGGCCCCGCCACCGCGCTACAACTCACGAACGGGCGGCTACATCGGCCTCGGGGGCCTCGGGAACTTCTTCATCCAAGGGGAAGACGAGTTCTCGAAGATCTACCGCGGTGGTGGCGGCTTTGACCTCTTCCTTGGTTTCCGACTCAATGATTTCATCGCGTTCGAGTTTGGCTGGCTCGCGGCCTTTCAGGAAGTGGAGCAGAGCACGACGTCGACCACGACGCTGTCGAGCGGCGCCATGCAGAGCGTGTACTTCGACGGGAAGATCTTCATCGTGCCGAGCTCCGAGCGAATCGAGCCCTTCGTCCAGCTCGGCGTCGGTGCCTACATTCTATCGGAGTCGCTGAACGCGGAGCTCACCGGCTTCGGATTCCACATCGGCGGCGGCGTTGACGTCCGGCTCTCGGACTTCGTCGCGCTTGGTCTCAAGCTCATGTATCACGGCTTTTACGTGGACAACTCGGATCGCTATTACCAGCAGGTCCCGACCGAGTCGGCGTTCCTCAACACCGTCTCTATCGAAGGCAACGTCCAGTTCCACTTCTGACCTGCAGCGCGCTCAGCCCATGAGCGACGCCAACTGCACCGCTCGCTCTCGTACGGGTCGGATGATCCCTTCGAGATGCGTTTGGTGCACCCCCAGCTCACGGAACGACGCCAATTTACCGCAAGCTGGCTTCGGCGTTCTGTACGAGCTCGAGGACGTCCATGGCGACGTGCGGCAGTTGCGGTGGCTCGAAGCGCTCTTCGGCGACCGCCCTCGACAGAGCCGCCGTGAGCTCGTCCTCGAGTCTGTTTCCAACTTGAACTGCTGTCGACATGTTGCCCTCTCGTGGGCGCTTGGCACCAACGCTGCTTTAGCCGCCCTTCCGATCGGGACTGGGACAACGGTCTGAAGAGGAGACTGCGGGGCGGTCAGGGGGCTCTGTCGTCGCTTCAGTGCTTCAGCGTCGTCGGCTCATGATGCCCGCAGTGGCTCCGAGCGCCGTGCAGGCTTCGGACCCGAGCTGGCAGCCCCATTCCGCGGCCGCTTGAAGCGCCGCGTCCGAGAAGGGTTCGGGGTGTCGCGACAGGACGCCGAGCATACCGGCGACGAAGGCGTCGCCCGCGCCCGTCGTGTCGACCGCCCTCACGGCAGGGGACGGTGAGGAGCCTGTGCGCCCTTGGTGGAACCAATGTCCACCGGCGGGCCCATCGGTGATGAAGAGCACTGCGTTCGGGTGCAGGCCGAGGAGATGGCGTGCGTCGTCTGAATCGTCGCCGACCAAGACGCTCAGCTCCTCTCGGGCGAGCTTGACGAGGTCGGCCGAGCGGAGAAGCGGCAACGTTCTCTCGCGCATGAGGTCGGCTGACGACCACCGGTGAACCCGGAGGTTAGGATCGCAGCTGATGATGCGGCCGGCCTGGCGTGCGGTCTCGATGGCGCGCCAAGTTGCTTCGGCACCTGGCGCGTTGATGAGCAGATTCGAGCCGATATGAAGGATCCGCGCGCCGCCTGCGAGAACGGTATCGAAGGACTCTGCCGGGACCGAAGCTTCGGCGGATGGCGAGCCATAGCCGATGAACGCACGGTCGCCGTCGGGCTTTCGCGTGACGAAGCAGATCCCGGTTTGGGCGTCGGCCGTGCGGACGAGGCCGCGCAGGTCGACCCCTTCGCCCCTCAGGGTCTGTTCGAGGAAGTCGCCGAAGGTGTCGAGGCCGATAGCGCCGAGAAAACCAACCGACACGCCTTGGCGTGCGAGGCCGATAGCCACGTTCGCCGGGGCGCCGCCGACGTGGGGCGTGAAGGACCCCGCCGCGGAGAGGGTGCCGACGTTGTCTGGAAAGAAGTCGACGAGCGCTTCGCCAAAACTGAGTACGTCCATCATCTTGCCCGTCCCCCCGGTGGGACGCCTTCTACACGGACTTTGGAGCAGCGGGTAGGGGTTGCATCCAACTCAGTCGACTACGGCGCTGGAATTGCGCCGTGCGAGCCGCATCAGGGCGCGGCGGTGACGATGCGCGCGGCGTCCGAGGAGCCGAGCACCTCGGGTCTGTACATGAGCCACGCGACCGCCGGAGACGCGGACGACTGCCCCGCGATCTCGGCACGGAGGCGGTAGGTCAGGATAGAGTCGCCGTCGGGGAGCCGCGTGGCGAAGAACGCGACGCGGTCGTCCCGGTCGGAGCGGTTCACCATGCCGGCGGGGACGTCGCCCGGGACGAGCTCGAAGCCCGCCGGGAGCATGTCCTCGATGGCCACGAAGTCCTGGGCGCCCACGGAGGACACGACCAGCTTGACCTCGACGGTGTCGCCGGTCTTGAGAGTCGTTTCGCCCTGGAGCGGCGTCGTGGTCGCGCCGTCGACTCGACGATACTCTCGGCGCACCTGAAGCTTGGTCCCCGACTTCACCGGGGCGTCACCGAAGCGGACCTCGCCGGACGCGTAGAGCGTGCCTTTGCCGTCAAGGCCGACCTCGAGGGTGTTGCGGCCAGGGCGAAGCTGCGAGGCGGGCGCTGTGGCGGTGAAGAGGCTGGTCGCGACCTGATCCTCTTCGACGACGAACTTGCCTGATCCGAGCGGGGCGCCGTTGAGAGCGAGCGTGCTCGTGAAGGCGCCTTTGAGCTCGCCACCCTTCTTGACGACCTCGGTCAGCGCTTCGAGTGCGGCTGCCGTATCCTTGGTTGTGTCCCACATACCGAGGTGGCGACGGCGAGAGAGGTGACGGATGAGGGGTTCGACCAAGTCCTGACCAGCGCCGGTGGCGACCATCGCCCGGAGTGCGTACGCGGTCGTCTCCGTCGTGTTGTCGAGCCAGCCGTAGTAGCTCTCGCGGCCGGGGACGTGGGCGGCGTCACCTTCCACAACGACGCGCTTCTTCAGCTCCTCCGCGAGACGGACGGCCTCGTCACCGAGGCCGAGGCGGTGGTGCGCGAGGGCTAGCATAGCGACGGCTTCGGCGCCGAGCGTCGGGGCCTCCGGCGCGATCTGGCGAAGGCTCTCCTTTACCGATTCGGCGTTCTCGTCGCCTTTGACGTGCGAGAGGGCGTAGAGGATGAAGGCGGCGGCGTCGCGCGATGGCGCCGAGTCGAGGAGGCGTCGGCTGGCTTCGAGGGCGCTCGTAAACCGGTCGTCATTGACGTCCCATCCGAGCTCCTCAGCCCGCGCCCAACCGTAGAGGACAGTCGCGGTGAGGTAGGCGCTGCCTTCGTCGCCGAACCATCCGAAGCTGCCGTCGTCATTCTGCATTTCGGCCAGCCGGCGTAGTCCGCTCATGACCATCTCGTCGAGCGACGCGAGCCGTCCACTGCGCGGGACGCCCAGCTCTTCGAGGATCGACGAGGCGACGAGGTCCGGCAGGAAGGAGTTCAGTGTCTGCTCGACGCAGCCGTACGGGAACTCCGCGAGCGCTTCGACGCTGGCGGTGATGGTGCCGGCGAGGCTTGGCGCCGCCTGGAACTCGAGCTCGGCGGTCCCAGGGACGAGGCCCTCTGGGAGCTGGAAAGCGATACCGAGGGGGCCCGTTGCGATGCCGCTGACGGGCACGCGGCGCTCGACGGTGACGGCGTAGACCGGCATGACCCGCTCTTCGGCGTCCGTCAGCTTGCCGGCCGAGACCGAGACGCGAACCTTGGCGAGCGCGCCGTGGCTAGAGTCGTCCAAGATGGCGACGGGCCACCGGACCGCTTTGCTCTGACCGCCAGGCAAGTCGATGACCTGCTCAGCGACGTCACCATCGAGGCGGGCCGCGCCTTCCACAGCGAGGCTCACCTTCACGCCCGAGAGGGTCTCGGTGCGGTTGTGCACCATCGTGACCAGCTCGAAGCGGTCGCCGCGGCGCGCGAAGCGGGGCAGGGCGACCGACGCCATGAGGTCCTTGGCGGTACGAATGGCGTGGGTGCCAGTGCCGACGAGCGTGTCGGTGGTCGCGGCGCGGAGGGTGAGGCGCCAGGTCGTCAGGTTGTCCGGCAGCTTGACCTTGAACGTCGCCTTACCGTCCTCGCCCGTCACGACGTTTGCGTTCCAGTAAGCCGTGTCTTTGAAGGTCTTCCGCACCTGCGCGGCGTCGGGGCCATCTTTGTCCGCACCACCGAGGTAGCGCGACGGGAAGGAGTACGCGGTCTGAACGGGGTTGGGGCGGTGGCCGTAGAAGAAGGCGTCGATGGCTGGCGCGAGCTCGCCCGAGACCGAGTAGATCGACTCATCGACCAGCGCGGCCGAGAGCTCGGCTTTGACCGGCGCTCCCGTGCGATCGGTGACGGTGACCGCGTAGGTGGCCGTCTCGCCTGGCAGGTAGATGCGCTTGTCGGCCGTGACGTCGACCTTGAGCAGCTTCTTGGCCGGCGAGACCGCGATCGAGCGCTGCAGCGCGTAGAACTGCTTGTCGGCGGCGAAGGTGACGGCGGCAAAGACGTTTGGCGCGTGACGGTCGGTCAGAGACACTTCAAAGAGGCGGCTGTTGCCGGTGAAGCGCTGCACCTGAGGCTCGAAGACGCCGTCGCCTTCGAGGGTGAAGAGGACCCACGCGTCGTCCTTGGCGGTGTTGACGAGGATACGGGCCTTGTCACCGGGCTGGTAGTTGCTGCGATCGGTCAGGATCTCGAGCGACTTCTTCTTATAACCACCCGAGATCCCGGAGTTCTTGGTCGCCCAGATGAAGGCGCTCTCGACGACGGGGTTGCCCCACTTGTCCTTGCCGCCGATCTCGATCCGGATGAAGCCATCCCGCTTTACGGGGAAGCGGAACTCCGTCTTGCCGGTAGCGTCCGTCTCGAGCTTCGCCGTGTCGATGGTCTCGTAGATCCACATCTTGTGCTGTGTGCTGTAGCTCTCGAGCGACGCCGTCGCCGTGAGCGAGCGCTTGCCGCCCGGGGTGGCCTCTTTGAACTCGGACGCTTCCACGCCGAAGACGGCGGTCTCACCGACCTGGAAGATCTTGCCCGACGGCGAGAGCTCGAGGCGGAAGTCGCCGCGGGTAACCATGATGCGGTGGCGGGCCGTGACTTCCCGGTTCGTCGCGTCGGTCACGGTCGCTTCGATCGTCACCCACCGGTCGATGCTGGCTCTATCGACCTCGAGGTTCACCGTTGCGATACCACGGTCGTCGAGTGTGGCCGTGCCGCTGGTCGCCGCGACGCCGTAACCGCTGGACGGGTCGGAGTCGTCGATACCTTCGTAGGCCTCATACCACCACGGCGTGAACGCGGTCTCGTAGAGCGTCCAGGATACGGTCGCGCCCTTCAGCGGGGCGCCGAAATAGTACGCGGCATTGAACGTGACCGGGATCGGGTCGCCCTGGACGAACTGCTCTCGCGTCGTGGCGACGTCGAGCTTGTACTCGGGCTTTCGATACTCGAGCACCTTGAAAGAGCCCGCTTCGACGCGGGTCCCGGAGACGGCCTCGATGGTCCAAACGCCCAGCGCCGGGGCCCGGGGCAAGATGAACTGTCCGGCGAAGGTGCCGAAGAGATTGGTCTTGAACTCGCCGCGCCAGTGCTGCTCGCCTTCCGGATCACGGACGATGACCTCCCACGGATCCTCGGGGACGACGCGGTAGACGCCTTCGTCGTTCGAGCGCGCGACGACCTTGAACGAGACGTCGTCCTTCGGGCGGTACACGGGGCGGTCGGTGTAGACGTAGGCGCGGAAGCCGAGCGCCGCCGCGGTCGTGGCCGGGATGGTGTCGACGTACGCGAGCTCCGGGCCGCGGAAGGCCCAGTAACGGACGTTCGGGGACTGCGGGGGTTGCCCCCCGCCCGCAAGCGCACTTGACTGATCGAAGCGACCGTCGAAGCGCGCGAGGCCGCGTTTGTCGGTGCGGGCGGACTTGACGAGCGAGGCCGGGGCGCCGGGTGCTTCCCCCCGAAGCTCCAGGCCCGGGATAGGCGCACCGGTCGCGAGGTCGGTCGCCCACACCCAGGTCGCGGTCGGCGTGCGCTTGGTGATGAGCGCGATGCGCGTCACCACGACGGGGATGATCTTCGGGGCCACGCCCTCTGCCGACACGAACATCGCGTAGACGCCGGGCTCTTGGAAGGCCGGCTCGATACGGGTCGTGCGCCACTCGAGGCTCGCGGCGCCGTTCACTGGCTGACGGAAGGACAGGATCGGCTTCTGGCCGTCCGGGATCTTCAACGTCTTCCGGTCGATGGCCTGCGATAGTCCGGCCGTCAGCTCGTTCGCGGCAAGGCGGTAGATGTCGGCGGTGACGGCAGTGACACGGATGGATCGCACCATCACGGCGACGTTCTCACCAGGGAGGTATGTGTCCGAGTAGGTGTAGGGCGCGACCTCGGGATCGACGGGGGTCGCCTGCCACGTCAGTGCGGTCGCGTCGTTCTCCTTGACCGAGATGGGGCCGAAGCCGCGGACTTTGTAGCCGTCATGGTTGAAGCTGACCTGGTAGCCGTCGCCGACGGGGACGCGCTCGAATCGGTAGCGACCGAAGGTGTCGGTGACGGTGGAGGCAGCGAAGTCGCCCTTTTGGAGGGTGAGCCACATGCGACCCACCGGCTCGCTCGTGTCTGAGCGGACGAGCGTCCCTGAGATGGCGCCGCGGGGGAGGTCGAAGCCGGGAGCGTCGGCTGGGGGCACGCCGAGCGGTGGTGCTGGCGGTGCGGCGTCGGCTCTCGTCGCGCCGAGCAGTGCGAAACCCAGCGCGACGGCGATGGCCAGCACGCGTGCGGCTCTGGGGATGGTGGGTTTGCTCAGTAGGTCGTTCATCGGGGCTCCTTGCTTAGGGGGTCACGGGGCCAGAGCGGCGTGGACCCGTCGGTCATTCGTAAAGGGTCACGGTTTGAAAACGGAACATCTCGTAGTGCTGGTTTCGGCGTATGCCCGCCTGGCGAAGGTTTCGCCGCAAGGACCAGGACGCGGTCTTGGCTTCGCCGGGGAGGAGGACGGAGCGTCTCTCGCCTGCGCGGACCATGAGGCCGTGGCGCTTGGGATCGAGCTCGCCCACCGTCAGGACGGGGACGGTTGGACCGACGAAAGAGAGGATAATCTGGACCTCAGCGAGCTCGGCGCTCGAGAGTGGCTTCACGCGGGGGTCGAGCCGGGCGGCGCCGACGGCACCTTCCATGATCAGGGCTTCGAGGGTCTTGCCACCGGGCTCCATCGAGCCGAAGCAGCCGCGGGTCTCCTGGTCCTTGACCAGGGTTACGAAGACGCCGAAGGGCGCTGGGGTGCCAGGCATGGGGACGATGGGATCGAGCTCGCTGCGCAGTACGGCGCCGTCGAGAGTATCCCGGGCGAGCGCCATCAGGTCGCTGCCGTGGCGGGCCACTACGACCCGTGCAGTCGAGACAAAGCCCGGCTCGCTCGCAAGCGCCGGTCGCGTCGCGGCCAACAGTGCGAGTGCGATGAGGAGTCGAGCCGTCATCGCGGCTTGACCGGTACTTTCACCTTCCACGGATAGAAGCTGGGCTTGCCGACGCGCTCGACTTCAAAGACCGACCCGTCCTTCATTCGCTTTCGGTAGAGCTTCACCCACACGCCGCCGACGGCGAGATCATCAGGGCTCTCCAGGACTTGGAGCTCCTTTCGTGGGGCCGCCGGTTCGAGGTCGCCAACCTCGATGACGACGTCATGAACCAGCGCCCTTGGACCGAAGAGCCGAGTGGTCAGTCGGCCCCCATCGACCTGCGCCGTGATCTTGAGCGGGAAGGGGTGGTGGTTTTTGACCTTCAGGTCCTTGCTGCCCCAATCGACCGCAGCATCTCGGCCCAACGCGACGTAACGCACGGGGCGAGAATGCGGGTGGCGCTCCTCGATCCCGAGGTCGGCGAGGAGCAACGCGTTGAAGACGGTCGTGCTCACCTGGCAGACGCCGCCACCGAGAGCGGGCTCTTTGCCTTGCAACGTGAGCGTTGGGGCGATGCGGTAGCCGTTCAGCACGTCGCGCCGGCCGACGGTGCGGTTGAACGACCAGATGGCGCCGGGCTCGATGGTGACTCCGTGCAGGCGCTCGGCGGCGAGGCGGATGTTGGCGCTGCGCTCGAGCTCGTTGTCGTTGAAGCTCGTGGTGTAGGCGCCAAGGAGGACCCAGCCGGCGGGGACCACCGGGGCCGGGGCTGTCGCAGGCGGTACGAGGGGAGGGGTCGGGACGCTCGCGCACCCGGCGATGATGAAGCCGGTCAACCAACGTGCGAACGCCGCCGCGCGCACTGACGACGGTGCGACGGGAGGTGTCGGTACGCTGGGACATCGGACCATGCAGCGCACCCTAGCAACGCTCGTGCCACCTTGCACGGAACCAGGCGGAGATCGCGGAAGTGCCCGAGACAATGGGGCTCTCAGAGGGGAGGCTGAGGCTGGTCGAGACCATTCGAGGTTGCCGCGTGTGCCGGGTGACACGCGCTGGGTCAGGACGTACACCACCTCGGATTCCAGGGGGGGCCGTCGCGACATAGGCCGAGTAGCCGAGCGCCGTTGGCTGAGTCGATGGAAGACAAGACCGCCTCACCACGCCGGCAGGCCCCAAGGAGACCAATTGGACCTGGAGGAGTGTCAGGAGGACGACGGAGCTGGCACGATCCACCTTGCGGGCCCCAGGGTGCGTGGCTCTGCGGCGAGGTCGACGGTGGGGTCGATGAGGCGAGCCGAGGGGCGGCCGTTCCAGGAGACAAAGGCGTCGGCGTAGACTTCGACCTCGGTTGATCCAGCGGCTTCGGCCTCCGCCCTTGCGTAGCGCGCGACCTGGTGAATGAGGTCGGGCTGAGTAGGCATCTGGCGTAGCTGGAGTGGGGTCAAAAACGTGCTCGGGTAGACGCGGCGTTCACTCATCGAACCGTCGCTTCGTCGCGAGAGGACACGGAGCTCCACCTGACCGGTCTTCTCCACCAGCATCACGCGCCAAGCGAAGCGAAAACCTTCTTCGGTCCAGTTGGTATTGCCCGGGTAGAGCAGGCAGCGAGCGGGGATGAGGACCTGCATGATGAGCCACAGCGCGACCAAGCCGAGAGGCCATCGGCTCTTGGGGAGCGCGTAAACGGTGGGTGAAGGAGCAGGCCGACCGGTGACGCGTGCGTAGAACGCTCGCGGCCACGATGGGCTCCAGAATATGGTCGCGGCGGCGAGCATCACCCACGAGAAGACCCCAACGGGGAACAGCAGCCAGATGGTGACGTGGAAGACCACGGCGACGGCGTACGCGCAGGTACGGGAGCGAGACCACGAGAGCAAGAACGGGATGGTCAGGTCGAAGGCGGCGCCGAAGAGGCTCATGGCGTGGGCTGCGAGGTCCGTGTCGAGCAACGGTCCGAGTCCGGGGATGTGGGCATGGGCACGGAGCCACGTGCGCAAGGGTTCGGCGGTCAGGAGCCAGTCGCCGTCGAGCTTCCAGAGGCCTGCGTAGACGTAGACGATCGCGACTTGGACGCGCAGGCACAGCAGCGCCCACCGCGGTACGACGCTGCCGGTGCGGTCGGTGAAGCCGGCCGGGGTCGGCAAGATCGCGAGCAGCGCCGCCAGAAGGCTGATGAGGTAGTAGTGGTTGAGGTAGGTCGCCGCGTCGAGGAACTCTGCCCAGGTGAACAAGAACGCAAAGAGGGCGGCGGTTGTACGCGGGTGGTAGCCCACCATGACGGCAAACGCCGCTAGCGCCATCACGCCGAACTGAACCTCGAGCCACGGGGCCCGCAGGGGCTTTACCCAGTCGAAGCCGGGATAGCTGAAGTGGAAGCTCGGCGCCGCGTAGAGGCTGTGGTCCCAGTCGTAGGCGAGAAAGCGCACGACGGCGAAGACCATGACGCCGCCGAAGATGGCGCGGAAAGCCCGAAGACCGGCGGCGTCTTCCGGCTCGCAGAGCCAGTCTCGGACGCCTGTCAGGCGAGCCAGAGTCGCCACGCGAGTTCAGTCGCCGTCGGCGTCGTTGAAGGCCAGCGAGAGGGCGAGCGTGCCGATGACATCGGCCTGAATCGTACGTTGCAGCTCGCCGAGGGTGGCGATGGCAGCCTCGACCGTGGCCGGGGCGTTGATGACAGCGGTCGCGAGCGGCTCCTCTATAGCGAGCACCGCGGCCCGCGATGCGGCCAGATGACGGCGAACGGCGGGGATCAGCGCGACGGGGCTTCGGCCCACCAGGTAGTCGAGGAGCCCCATCGCTTCGCCGTCCCGGCCGCCCTCGAGCACGCGTTCGATCCCGTCGAGGACGTCGAGGACGTCGAGGAGCGAGCGTCCGCTGTAGCGTGACTCGACGCTGTCCGGGAGGACGGTGCCGGTCTTTTGGCCGAGAGGCGCGCCCAACTTCTCGGCTCGGATGTTCTCGATAGTAAAGCCGATCCGATTGACGACCTCCGCCATGGACGCTTGCGGGCCCATGTAGCTGGGCATCGCGACGGGCGCCCCACCGAGCTGCGTGGCGCCCGGCACGGCTTCGCCCGGGTAGGTGAGCTGCAGCAAGAAGCCGCGGGGGACCGCAGTGGTCTCACCCGAGGCCATCGGCGTCCACGCCAGGCGCACCGACTCGGCGAGTGCGGATAGATCGGTCGCCGCGGCCGTTAGATACTCACATCGGCGTGGATTCGAATCGAACGCCATCAGCGTGTCGTCGCCCCTCTCGAAGAGGGCGACTTCGATTGCGGGCAAGCCCCGAACGGCGGCGCCGGCCGCGTCGAGAGTGGCGGGCTCGAGTAGTGAATCGGACGCCAACAGCTCCTCGACCTTGTCGGGGCGTGCGGGCCAGAAGTCGATTTGGGGCCCAAAGCGCCCCCATTCGACATCGCCGTAGGGGCCAAACGCAAAGACCTCCATGCGCTTCCATGCGCCGCGCGCCGTGTCCCAAGCGGCGCGAGTCGCCGCAAGGCGGCCCGCATCGGGCGACGCGCAGAAGGTGTCAGCGGCGTCGGAGAGGGCGCGCGTCCTCACCTCGAACTCCTCGTAACCGTTGAGGATGACGTCAGAACCCCACGCGTCGAGCAGTTGATATCGCGCGTCGCGATTGCGACCGAAGGGGTAGCACGCCAGGACGGTCACGGCGAGTGAGATGCCGAGCAGCGCGAAGCGCCACCGGGCGGGCACCGTGATCGAGCTCATAGTGACTCCAGAAAGGCCAACACCGCGTCTCGGTCGGCGGCTGAAGCGGTCCTGAAGGCCTCCTTGGCGCTCTCGGCTTCGCCGCCGTGCCACAAGATGGCTTCCGCCAGCGCGCGCGCGCGACCGTCGTGGAGGTAGCGGGTATGGCCGTTCACGTCGTCGACGAGGCCGAGCCCCCACAGCGGCGGCGTCTTCCATTCGCGCCCATCGGCGGCAAAGACCGGTCGGCGATCGGCCAGACCGTCGCCCATGTCGTGGAGCAGGAGGTCGGTATAGGGCCAAATTCGCTGACCCGACAGTTCGGGCAGCGTGGGGTGGGCTCCCGTGGTCCACGATGGCGTGTGGCAGCTGGCACAGCCCATCGCGTGGAAGAGGGCCTCGCCACTCACTACGTCGGCCGTGCCGAATCGACGGCGTACCGGAACAGCCAGCACTGAGCTGTAAAGGACCGTCTTGTCGAAGGCTTCTGCTTCGATCTCCGGCGTCCCGCCGGTTGCCGCCGCTCGGCACCCCGTTTGAGCCTCCGTGCACTCCTCCGCTGGGAAGACCGGGCTAGTGATGCCCATGTCGCCGAGAAAGGCGCCAGCCACCTGTTGGCGCACCGAGGGTTGATCGGCCTTCCAGCCAAAACGACCGAGACGCAGCGTCTGAGCTTCGTGGTCCCAGACCTCATTGACCCGACCCGAGATCCCGTCGTCATCAAGGTCGTCCGGGTCGACGGCGGCCCTGATGGCGTCCTCGGGGATGGCTTCGAGGAGGCCCAGGCCGACCATGATGGGCGCGATACGCGGCGAGATGAGGAGGTCGTCCGGAAGGGAGCCGTAGCCGGGATCAGCGATGGTATAGGTCGGTGCGGAGAGCGAGTAAGGCACGCCATCGCCATAGGTGCCAGCGAGCTCCTCGCTCGTGATCTCGATGGTGCCTTCCGCTGGGACATCCGGGAGCGCGAAGGGTTGGAGCTGACCGCCATAGAGCTCGTGGCCGACGGGACCGCCTTCAGGGCCTGTGCCGGGGACCGACAGCCGCAAGAGCAGACCCAGGTGGTCTTCCCCGTCGCCCGGCGGCTCTGCGCGGCCGTCTTTGAAGTGACACGCAGAGCAGGAGCGGGCGTTGAAGAGCGGCCCGAGCCCGTCTCTGGCCGTCGTGCTCGCAGGCGCCGAGACCCAGGCGGCGTTGAAGAAGCTGTTGCCCGAGAAGAAGTCGCCCTCGTGCTCAGGCAGGAGGTTGGCGATGGGGGAAGCGAAGGCGTTACTACCGAGCAGGAGCGTGTTGGTCGTCGCGCCTCCGGGGAGCTGGCTCGACTCATCGAGCTCGGCAGCGTCACCACCGGCCGTGCAGGCGGAGAACAACAGGGCGGCAGGTAGGAGTCGTCTCACGGGGCAGCTCACTCCTCAGCGGGGACAGCCAGTCCATAGAGGACGAACAAGGACTCGTAGGACCTCGCCAGCGCACGGAGGGCGGTGATGAGCTTCATGACGCGGTCACGTCCAGCCGTGTTGTCCGCGGCGATCTCCAGATCGAAAGGCGGCTGCAGCGAGTTCGCCAGCGTCAGGCAGGTCTCGATCTGAGCCGAGATCGCGTCAGCCAAGGCCGTATCGGTCTCGCGAACGACCTCGTCGATGCCCACACCTTCCAGCGTCGTCCCGTTCGTTCGGGTGTAGTCGCCAACCCAAACGTTTCGGATCCCGACGATGTCCTGAACCATGTCACGGTGGGTGTTGTCGCTGAAACAGGAGTGTTCGTCTTCTTGATCGCGCGAATCGTAGGCGGTCTGAAGGCGTTCGCCACCGGTCTCGAAGCCGGTCAGCTTGGTCATCCCCGTAAGGATGCGGCGGACGGCTTCCCCCGGTTCCGCAGCGAGGAAGTCGGCTCGGTAGTTGGCTTGGCCGGTGCTCCAGGCGTCGCGTACGGCGGTCAAGTCGAGAACCAAGAGCTCAGTGACGACGTCGAGGTATTGGCGGCGGCGATCGGCGTTGGCGCGGCCTCCGTCTTGGAAGTCGCTGGCCGGACGGGCACCGGGCCCCGTGTCTGAGCGGTCTTGGCCCCACAGCAAGAACTCGATCGCGTGAAAGCCCGTGGCGATGTTGGTCTCACCGCCGGCTTCGTTCGCCGCGATGAGGGCGTCCGAGGTGATCGCAGCGCTCGAGTCGGCGATGAGGCCCGCAGTCTCATTGCCTTCCACGTAGTCGATGTAGCTCTCGTCGAGAGGCCACGCGTTCACCTGACCTTCGGGGCCGCCGTCCGGCATGTCGATGGGGCCGTCATAGAAGCGAAAGACCTCCGACTGGAGGTATGACTCGCGTGCGGTGAGCCACGCGTCGCGGGCCGCCTCGAGCGTCGAGTCCGTCGGGTCAGTCAGGAAGGTGCCGATGGCCGTCTTCATGGCCTTGGCATCAGCGACCGTATCTTCATAGACCGCGAGGACCAGATCGGCATAGTCCGACTGGGCCGACGCCGCCTTGTCCGGGAGCGATGAGGTGCCCTTCTCCTCAGTCGAGGTGCCGCAGCCGAGGCTGAGAGTCACGGTGAAGCAGAGAGCGTAGCGGCAAGACATCGGGAGCTCCATCAGCGAAGAGGGGGCACCTTACCGGGCGGGCTAATGAGATGCAATATCAATTGACGAGCAGATTGGCTTCTGTTGCACGGCCGTGGCTGAGCAGTCGACAGGGTCACGCCCGCTTGCGGATGAGGCCTTCCTGGGACGTAGTCGCGATGAGGCGGCCGTCGCGCGTGAAAATGCGTCCGCGGACGAGGCCGCGGGCGCCGCTCGCCGAGGGGCTGTCCATCACGTAGAGGAGCCAGTCGTCGACGCGGAAAGGGCCATGGAACCACATGACGTGGTCGAGGCTAGCGACCTGCATTCCGGGCGTGAGCCAGGACACGCCGTGCGGGAGCAGCGCCGTGCCGAGGAACATGAAGTCCGACGCATAGGCGAGGAGGCAGGCGTGGAGTGTGGTGGAGTCCGGGAGGGGGCCGACCGCCCTGAACCAGACCGCCCGTTCTGGAGGCCTTGGCGCCGGACGGAGTAGGTCGACGGGCGCCGACGGGTTGCTGGGCGGGTCTATGGGCCGGTGCTCGAAGGGGCGCGGCATCTTGGCGTAACCGCGGAGGAAAGATGCGATTCGATTGTGATCGGCGGACCCGGAGGGCGCGTTCGAAGAGGCCCGCTCGAGGCGCTCGGTCTCGCTGATGACCGCCTCGGGGGGCGGGACATCGGGCATGACGTCGGCGTGTTCGAGGCCAGCCTCGGCGGTCTGAAAGGAGGCGGCGAGGTTGAAGATGGCTTCGCCGTTTTGGATGGCGACCACGCGACGGGTCGTGAACGATGAGCCGTCGCGGATACGGTCTACGTCGTATACGATTGGCGACTTCACGTCACCAGGGCGCAAGAAGTAGGCGTGCAGAGAGTGAACCACGCGATCTGCCGGGACCGTCTCGACGGCGGCCGCGAGTGCTTGGCCGAGGACCTGTCCGCCGAAGACCGTTCCCCAGCCGAGGTCCTGACTCGCGCCGCGGAAGAGGTTCTTCTCGATGCGCTCGAGGGTGAGCAGTGAGACCAGCTCCGAGAGCACTCGCGTGCCGGCCGGTGTGGCGCTGGTGTCGATGAGAGGGGGGCCCGCGGCGTCCGTCACGGTCTACTTCTTCTTCCGGGCCTTCTTACGCGAGTCTTTCTCGAGCTTCTTTTTGGCCTTCGCCTTGTCCTTCTCGGCGGACGTGGGGGGCTTGCGCACACCGACGCCGGGCCGCATGCCCCCCATCATCCCGCCGGCGCCAGGCATTCCGGGCATTCCCGGCATCCCGGGCATGCCGGGCATCCCCGCCATGCCGCCCATGCCGCCCATGCCGCCGAGGCCACCCATACCGCCCATGCCGGGCGGCTCCATCGCGCCCGCCATCTCGCCACCGACGAGGCGGTTCATGTCGAGGTTCTGGATGTTCTTCAGCTGCGCGAGCTGCTTGAACATCGGGATCTTACCCAGGAGCCCGGGGTTCTGACCCACGGCGCCCATGAGGTTACGCATGAAGAAGAAGCGCTGGAGCAGGTCCTTGACGTCGTTCGGCTGGGTGCCGGAGCCCTTCGCGATTCGCGAGGCGCGTTTGGCGTCGATGGTGATCTGTTGGCCTTGCGTTTTGGCGATGAGCTCTGGGGTCGCGCGTTCTTTCGCCGTCATCGAGGAGATGATGGCTTCGACCTTCTTCAGTTGCTTGTCGCTGACGTCGAAGCCCTGCGGCATCCCCTCGCCGAGCGGGAGCTTCTCGAAGACCTCTTTGATCGGTCCGAGCTTCTGGATGGTCTTGATCTGCTCGAGGAACTGAGCGAAGTCGAATTGGCCCGAGAGGATCTTCTTGGCGTCTTGGTCCGCCTTCTCCTCGTCGACGACCTTCTCGAACTCCTTCATCAGGCCGACGACGTCACCGAGCCCGAGGATGCGCGTCGCGAGGCCTTCCGGGCGGAAGGGCTCGAGGCGGTCCATGCCTTCGCCCATACCGACGAACTTGATCGGCTTGCCGGTGACGGCCTTTACCGAGAGGGCCGCACCGCCGCGGGCGTCGCCGTCGAGCTTGGTCAGGATGACGCCGTCGAGGTTCAGCCGCTCGTTGAAGGTGCGGGCCGTCTTGACCGCGTCCTGGCCGATCATGGCGTCGCAGACGAGGAAGATGTTCTCGGGCTCGGTCGACTTGACGATGTTGTCGAGCTCGATCATGAGCGGTTCGTCGATCGCGAGGCGACCGGCGGTGTCGAAGATGACGACGTTGCGACCGATCGCTTTGGCTCGCGCGAGCGCGTTTCGGCAAATGTCGACCGGGTTGCCGGCGCCTTCGTCGTAGACCGGGATCTTGAGCTTCTCGCCGAGCACCTTGAGCTGCTGGATGGCGGCTGGGCGATAGACGTCGGCGGCGACCAACATGGGCCGCTTGCCGTCTTTCTCGATGAGGCGCGCGAGCTTACCGACCGTCGTCGTCTTACCCGAGCCTTGGAGGCCGACCATCATGATCTTCGTGATGCCGGTCTTCGAGTACTGGATCGAGGTGTCGACCGGCCCCATCAGGTCGGTCAGCTCTTCGAGGCAGATCTTGATGAAGTGGTCGCCCGGCGAGACGCGCTGCGGGCCCGTCTTCCCCTTGGCCTTGACCTGGACGATCTCGCCGACCGCCTTCTCCTTCACCTTGGCTAGGAACGCCTTGACGACGTTGAACTCGACGTCGGCTTCGAGGAGCGAGATTCGGATCTCTTTGACCGCATCGTCGATGTTGTCTTCCGACAGCTCCTGAAAGCCGCGTAGACGGTTGCGTGCGTTCTTGAATCCCTTGCTGACGGTTTCGAGCATTACGGACCTCGGGCGGCGCTGGGGTACGGGCAGGGCCCGCGGGGGCGAGAGGATAGTGCCGACGCCGCGTTGCCACAAGGCGCGATTGACAACCAATTGCGTGGGCGCCCGCTGCCGAGTAGCGTTCATGAGGTTTGAGCGTCTCCACTGCCATCGTCCTCGCCACCCTCTTCGGCCACGCTGGCATCCGCTTCGACGACGTGACGGCCTCTTCGGGCCTCCCGATGTTTCGGACGCCCACGCTCGACTACGGGTTTCCCGCGTCGGCATGGCTCGATTGGGACCGGGACGGTCTGCCTGACCTCGTGATGGGCGACGCCGTCGGCCCCACCCGCTACTTCCGAAATCGTGGCGACTTCACCTTTGAAGAACAGAGCGGGGCATCACTGCTCGCTCTGGAGGGCGTCGTCTCGATGGAGCACGTCACCGTTCCGCCAGGCATCTGGCCCGATGGCGGGACCGGACCTACGACGGAGTTCGGGCCAGGCCTAATCGTGTCTCGCTACGTGGAGGGGCGTTCGGTCCTCGCCGTGTTGCGCATGGGTGCGCCGGGCGAGGTGACCGTGTTGCCCGTTCGTCACCCGGCGCAAGGGCTGGTCTTGACCACGCACGGCGATCTCGATCTCGACGGTCGTCATGAGCTCGTCGCGGCCGACCACGCGTGCGGCGGCGGGCTCGGAGGGGCCCGAATGGTCTTCAAACTCCACCCGATGCCCTCTGGCTATCGCGTCCGCCCGGACGAACCGCAGGGCACGGGCTGCTACCCGGTCCCCGTCGTGACCGACGATCTCGGGCACGGGCAACCGGCGGTGCTCGTCGCTACGGACTTCGGGCCGGTCGATGATCCAGGCTACGTGATGCGCCGTGACGGCCGTCGCGACGCGCTCCCGGAGTCTTATGGGATGGGCGTCGCTATTGGCGATACCAATGGAGACCTCCTCCCGGACTACCTCCTGACGAACATCGGGCGCGACGTCACCTGGCAGTCGCTCCCCGGGCAGGCACTGCCTGGGGAGTCGCGTCCCGACGGCGGCGCGGGGGCTCGCCGCGTCGGCATCGCCAGCGCGGACACCGAGTGGGGGGAGGAGGCCGTGCGCTACAAGTGGGGCGCCACCTACCTCGACGCCGATAGCGACGGCGACCTCGAACTCTGGGCGTCCGCCGCCGGACTCGGCGAAGACGAGCCCATCCCGGCGGAGGTGAACGCACGCGACGTGCTCGTCAGCGACGGCCGCGACGTCGCGACAGAGGCCGGGGTCGCGCTCGAAGGACCGAGCCGCGTCGTGACCCTGGCGGACATCGACCGAGATGGTCGCCTCGACGCGCTGGTGGGCGGTGACATCGAGTGGGTTCTCTTTCGAAACATCAGTAGTTCCGGTGGCTTCGTTGGTTTCGAGGCGCCCGATGAGCCGGGGATGCACGTCACCGTCGAGGCCTGTGGTCGCACGTTCTTTCGAGAGCTCTCGGGGGGCAACGCCGGTGCGGCCTCCGAAGCGCTCGTCCACGTCGGGATCGGCGACTGCGCGGGCCCCGTGAACGCGACCATCCGTTTCCCTGGTGGGGCCGTTCGCCGGCTGAGCGACCTCGAGGTCGGGCGGTATCATCCCCTGGCGCCGCAGGGACGGATCACGTTCGAACCGGCCGTGGCGGCGCCCGGCCAGGAGGTCACCGTTCGTTCGACCTTCGGGCCGACGAGTACGCTCCTGTTGGACGGCTCGCCGGTCAGCGAGGGCGCATCGTGGACAGCACCGACCACCGTTGGCCGTCACGACTGGGCCTTGACGGTCGACGGGGGACCATCTGGGTTGCGACCCACATTGGAGGTCGCGGAGGGCGGGGTCGACGTCGCCACCGAGCCGTGGCCGCCGCGGGTCGGCGCGATGGCCGCCATCGTTACTGCACCAGAAACTGCGGTCCTCGTGACGTCGGGAGGCGACGGCGACGCGAGTGGTGTGAACGTCACTGGCCCGCTCATCCTCGACGTCGGCGGCGACGAAGTCCGGCTGGCGAGCGTCGCTGGACTCGCCGCGCGGCCGCCCTTCATTTTGACGTCCGCCAGCGATGGCGTCGTCGTTTCTGTGGCCTTGGTCGATGGCGCGGGCTCGGCTCGGCCCGAGCTAGGCAAGCTCGGCGTACAAGGATGGGACGCCGATGGAGGCTACTTGGGCGACGCGCGACTGCTGCCCGTAGAGGCGCCGTGGCTGGATGCGACGCTACCCTTTGGCACCGCCCGGGTCCTCGTAACTTTAGCCGGAGAGGCGATCACGATGTCTTCGGAGAGCGGGCCACCCACGGGCCAGCTCGATGCCACGCGTAGCCGGGTCTGGGTCGCGCAGCCGCTCCTCCGGGCCGATGGCCAGGACCTCATCGAGGTCCTCGTCTCGCTCGTCGACACCCACGGGCACGCGATGGTGCCCGATACGCTGGCGCTCCCGACCTCGAATGCGGCCCCGCGTGTCGATGACGTTTGGACGCCGCGGTTCCGGCGCTTCGGCGCGTTCTGGTACTCGGCCCGGCTTCGGGCGCCCCTCACGCCGGGAGCTATCGACATCGCCGTGGGCGAGCTCACCGCCTGGGCTTACGCGTTTCCGGCAGAGCCGCGAGCGATCGACGCCGTGCGCACCGAGCTTGGTCCTGCGCAGGAGGACGGCGCGACGCTGCGGCTCCTGCCGCGCGATGTTCACGGGCAGCGGATCGGGCCTGGCGTGACGACCGATCCCGCCTTCGACTACGTTGGCAACGGGGAATACCGGAGACCGGCCGAGGGTGTGGACACCGTCGTCGTCGGTGGCGTGAGCTACGTACGGGAGGGCGAGCGCTTCGTCCTCGGAGCGCCGCCGGCTGGCGATTGCGGGATGGTGGCTCTCGGTCGTGGCGAACAGGCCCCGCCGTGGCCCCTGGTGCCGCTCGTCATGGTGGTGCTGTGGGGCCTTCGCTCATCTCGAGGACTTGGCCCAGGCCGGGCGGGGATGCGGCGCGAGGCAAATCGACCTACTCACGGCTGACCGAGCCCGCAGGGAAGCGCTGGTGGTGAATCTGCCGGAGCGCGCTCGCGATGACGCACGCCGCCTGACGGTTCCCGAGCACGGAGAGGTGGCCGTCGAGGGGGATGAAAAGCGCTTGTTCGTCCGCGACCCGTTCACAAGGCGGAGCGTCGTGGAACCCACGTTGTCCGAGCAACACGCCGGTCGTGAGGCCCACGACGGGGAGCCCCAGTGCCTCGATGCGGGCGCCCACCTGCCGATCGCGTTCCTCCGGCATGAACATCGTCATCAGCACGTCGAAGCCGTGTTTACGGCTCAAATCGGCCAGCAGCGAGTAGGCGGAGAGGACCTCGCCCGCGGGATCGCGCGTCTCTTTCGAGCCCGTCCCTTCTGAATCACCTCCTTCGTCACCTCCTTCGTCACCGATCCCTTGGTGGTTCGTGCGCAGGAAGATCCAGCGGAACAGCGCGCTGTGGTCGACGAGCCAGGGACCGATCTCAGAGGGGTCGGGGTGGCGGATCGGGGGATCGTAGTCAGTCGCGTCGAAGAAGGTCACGACGACCTCGAGGCCGAGGTCGAGCCCCTTCTTCTGCAGGAAGCGCACTTGTTGCGAGGGGTTGTAGCCGGGGACGCCGAGGTTCACCGTCTCGACCCGACGACGGCCGACGCTGCCCAGCCGCTCTTCGAGCACACGACACCAGGCCTCGTGTACCTCGACGCCCCACCCGAAGGTGAAGGAGTCGCCGAGACAGCCGATGCGGAGTACATCGGGTGGCTTCGGAACTGACAGCTC
>CANMLD010000039.1 GCA_947498315.1 Pseudomonadota bacterium
GCCACCGTCGCGCACGGGTGAGCCACCGTCGCGCACGGGTGAGCCACCGTCGCGCACGGGTGAGCCACCGTCGCGCACGGGTGAGCCCACCGTCGCGCACGGGTGAGCCCACCGTCGCGCACGGGTGAGCCACCGTCGCGCACGGGTGAGCCCCGAAGTTCTAGTTCAGATGCGGTCGACCGAGCCCGATAGCTGGTTGCGCTCTCGGTTGTTCGAGGGTTCCGAAGTGACCGCACCGACACGATGAGTTCGCATCATGGGGCAGGTCTTGGCGAAAACGGCCTGACAGGGCTATCCTGGGGGCCGAAAATTCTCGACACTCGCGGCTCTCGCGCACTCGGAAGCTCCGAGTCCGGGAAACGAGGTGGTGGGGTCCGAACCATGACGGTAATCGAGAGAGAGACGGAGCACGCATGAAGCTGGGTTGTCCTCATTGCAGTGCTTCGTTCGACGTAGCCGAAGAACGCGCTGCTGACCCATCGAAGTCCATCACGTGCCCCGAGTGCCTCGAAGTGTTCCCGGTCGGCCAAGCCGAGCGCGGTGCCGCCCTCGGCTCAGGCTCAGGCAGCGACCCTGTTGACGATGACGACTTCGGTTTCGAGCTAGACGGCCTCTCCAGAGCGGGGCTCTCCCAGATCGGCTTCGAAGAGGGAGGCTTCAGGTCGGCGGAGGCGTCACGTATTCAGCTCTCGGGCGTGCTCCGCGACATAGCGACGGGCGCTGGCTTCGAGAAGTCGCAACCGGACAGCGTCGGTGAAGTCAGCAGCCTCAAGGACGTCGACCTCACCCTCGCCGGCACCTACCACCGCACGGGGCGAAAGCTCCATCACGCCACGGACGTGGTCTGGACAGGTCGTGGCAAGGCTCCGGCGCCAACCGCGCTGCCCCCCCTCAAGGTCGTTCCCACCGCGCCGCCGCCGTCCTCGGTCGGCGCCCCTCCGAGCGCACCCAAGGGAGCGGCTCACGCCACCGGCCGAACCATTCATCCGCCTAGCGCCGACTTCGAAGCCGACTTCGACGACTTCCCGCCACTCGAAGGGAGCCTCACGGGTGAGGGGCCCGGCGGTGGGCTCGGGAGCGGCTCGGCGAGCGGCTTCTCGAACCCTGGCTTCGGCTCGGCCGTCCGACCTCGCGCTCCTCAGTCCATCAACGATGAAGGAAGCGCGTTTGGTTTCGATCTGTCGGCACCGTCCGACCGCTCTCGCAAGTCGTCGCCACCACTCGACTTCGAACGAAGCACGTCATTTGGCAGCGGGAACTCCCTTGCGGGCCGCAGCCAGGCCGGTTCGCTCGAAGAGATGGACTTCTCCAGCCTCCTCGAAGAGAGCCTCAGTAGGGAAGGGTCCTTCGCGGCCGTAAGCAACCCGTTCGCCGATGTTGGGCTCGCGGATCAGTCGGTCGTTGCAGCCCGTGGCCCGGCGCCCAAGGCGCCAGTCGCGGAGCCGAGTACGCCCCCCGGCCCGCTGCCCAACACGTCTCGCGCTCAGTCGCGCGACGTGAGCTCCTTCTTCGTCGAAGCCCCGAAGGCATCGAGAGCCTCCGCCGCCGCCGCTCCGGTCAATGAGCCGGCAGAAGGGGGGGCTTTCGACCTCGACCTGCCCGGTGAGCCGCCCAAGCAGACACTGGCCAAAGCGGAGGCGCGTCCTGCGAAGACGCCGGTGCGTAAGGAGGCCGCCAAAGGCGCTCGGCCTGGCAGCAACAAGGGTCCGGTCTTCGCGTTCGTCGCGCTGCTCGTGATCGGCGGAGCCGGCGTCGCAGGCGAGCTCCTCGGTCACGGCTACTTCTTCGTTGGCCTGCTCGGGGACGCGCCGACCGAGACGACCATGCCGGGAGGAGTCGCTGACAAACCCGCTCCTTCACGGGACCCGGGCTCGCCGGGTGTCCCGCCGGAACCCGAGAAAGACTCGCTGCCACCACTCGGCGACAGCCCTCAGTCGTACGACGCGCGAGCGGCAGCGCTCGAGACGGCGGTCGCGGCGGAGTCCGACGAGAAGAAGAAGGCTGCGATTCAGGACGAGCAGGTTCGAATCGAACTTCAATACCGCTTCCGTTGGCCAGGCCGCTTCCAGCGCGATGAGACGCGCAAGGCGTCGCTCGACAAGCACTTCGCAGCGATGAAGACCCGGTCTTTCCTCTCGCAGTTCTGGGAGCTCCTCGGCGAGACCGGCACGGCCGAGACGAGCCGAGAGAAGCTCTTGGAACAGGCTGAGCTGGCACTCGCTCAAGCCAATACCGCGGATCTCACCGGCGGACGCGACCTCCTCTACAAGGCATTGCTCTTTCGCGAACGTCAAAAGTCGGAACAGGCGCTGCAGCTCCTCGACACCGTGGTCACGGAGCAGCCTGCGCTCATCTGGGCTCAGCTCGAACGTGCCGCAGCACTTCGGGAGCAGAAAAAGTTCGAAGACGCGATCGCCGCCGCTGAGGCGGCGCTCGCCGTCGATGACAAGAACTACGATGCTCGTGTCGGCATCGCCGGTATCCTCGTCGAAAAACAAGACGAGGCTGGCTACGTCCGTGCTCGTGAGTTGGCCGAGGCGGCGCAAGCGTCAGCCAAGGACGCCGGCGACGGCTACGGCGAGTTCGCCGCCAACCTCCTTCGCGCACAGGTCTATGGCCTGCAGGGCAAAAACGAGGACCGCCGCTCCGCTCTTGAAGCCGCAGCGGCCTTCGAACCGAAGGACGAGACGCTCATCGTCGAGCTCGCTGAGGCCGACCAGCGCGTCGGCAACGTCGCCAAGGCAGCCGAGCGGCTCGGTGCGTGCCCTCAAGATGTCTGCAAATCGCTCGAGTTCATGCGGGCCTATGTCCGAGTCCTGAAGAGTGTCGACAACATGCAAGACGCCGAAGCGGTCACTGAACGAGCCGAGTTGGCGTTCCCAGGCAACCCCGAAGTGCTCTTCATGAGCGGCGATGTCCTCGAAGCACGTGGTAAGTTGAGCCTCGCCGCAAAGAAGTTCGAGGTGGTCAAGCAGAAGGACCCCAATTACCTCGAAGCCTACCTGCGCCTCGCCCAGATCCATCGTCGCGAGAAGGACTACGAGCGCGCTTTGACCGTGCTCGATGAAGCGAGCAAGGCTTTCGAGAGCGCCGGAGAGGAGTCTGAAGCGGCCATGAGCGTCGCGCTCGAACGCGGCGAGCTGCTCATGAAGCAGGGCCGAGTCGATGAGGCCAAGGAGGTCTTTCAGCGCATCGTGACAGCGCAGCCGTCAAACGTGAACGCCCGTGCCAGCTTGGCGCGGCTTCTCGTCGAAGTTGGCCAACCCGCGCAAGCGGTGTCTCAGTTCGAGAAGCTCTACGAGCAAGGCAAGGGGGGTCCGGAGATCTCGCTCGCGTTCGCGGAGGCGCTCATCCAGAGTGGCAAGCCCGATCGCGCCATTGAAGAGCTCAAGACCTTCCTCGAGACCAACCCGAAGGAGCTCGAGGGCCTCGTCAAGCTCGGCCACGCTTACGTCCAGAAGGGGCGTTACGAGGAGGCGATGGCCGTCCTCGAACACGCCGTCGCGATCAACAAGAACTACGCACCCGCGTACTTCTACGCAGGTCTTGCCGAATTCGGCCGGCAGCGACGGAAAGCCGATGACGTCGAGCGCCGCGCGAAGGCGGGTGAAACTGTCCGCGACGCTGACAAACCCGACTTCGAGAAGGCGATCATCGCGTTCACCAGCGCACGTGACCGGGATCCCGAGAACCTGCAGTACCGCGAGATGTTGGCCCGTTCGCTGACGGAGAGCGGCAAGAAACGCGACCTTCTCGCGGCTCTAGAGCAGTACGACACCGTCATCGCCGGCTACCGCAAGGTCGCACTCGCCACTGGGCCGAAGCGCCCCCCGAGCGCCGAGGTCTACTACAGCCGCGGCATCTTGGCGTCCAAGCTCGGTCGTCCACGCGAAGAGGTCCTCAAGAACTTCCAGGACGCGCTGCTCCTCGACAGTGAGCGCGCTGACTACATTGCTCGCTACGGCGAGGAGCTCTACCGTCTCCAGACCCGCCAACAGCTCGATGACAAGTACGTCCTCGAGGCGAAGGCCTACTTCACCTTCGTCATCGACCAGTTCAGCAAGACTCACATCCGCTCGAACTACTACCTCGGCAAGATCGCCCTCCTCGAGTGGTCGCGCATCCCGAGCCGCACGCCCTCCGACCCGCTGCACAAGCTGGCGCTCGAGTACTTCCAGACCGTGGTGGCGGCCGGTGGTGACAACGAGTTCCCCGACGTGCTCTTTCAGATCGCAAACATCTTCCGCGAGTCTGAGGCCTACCGGCTTGCCAACCAGTATTACGACAAGTATCTGGCCCAGCACCGCAAGGTCACTGGCCGCCCCGCGCCGAACGAGCGCTACGTTCGGGAGCTCATGCGTTCGAGCCCCTGATTGGACTCGAATCGATGACAGGAGGCTGGGCCCTTGGGCTGCCGTGGCTCGCACGGCAACTCGCAAGCACGGTCGCCCTCATGTTGCTGAACGCTTGCGCCGGCGAGGCAGTTACCACTTCCGTCGCCCCTGACGACGCGTCGGCACCACCGCAAGGCGACGGTCCTCAACTCGAGGATATCCGCCCCCCAGGGCCGTGCGACGGTCTCGCTGACGGCGCGCCATGCGACGATGGGACCGTGTGCACCACGGGCGACGTGTGCGTCCTCGGGTTTTGCGTCGGGGAAGCGCTCCAGTGTGACGTCACTGCGTCGACGCCATGCACCCCATCGCTCTGCGATCCCGTCTTGGGTTGTGTCAATCGTGAGCTGCCCGACGGAGCCGCCTGCAACGCCAACTGCTTCGTTACTGCCGAGTGTCTCGGAGGTGAGTGCGTTGGACTTGCGGGGGCTGAGATCACCTGCCCGCCTTCCAATGACCCGTGTGTCGAATCCATCGGCTGTTCGCCCGACTCGGGCCAGTGCTCGGAGCCGCGTTACCGGCTCGCGTGCCCCGAAGCGGCTATCTGTGCTCAGGTCGGGGAGTCCCTTGCGTGCCTTGAACGAGACGGCGCGCTATGTCGCCCTTGCCGCGGCGATGACGAGTGCGCGGACGACGCCGGACAGCCCTGGGCATGCCGGGCATTGCCGGCTCCGATTGTGGCCGAGAGCGGTACTGCCGCCGACCAAGGGACCTACTGCCAGCGCGCCTGCAACAGATCCGCGCCGTGCCCGACTGGGCTCGTCTGTTCCGCTGGCTTCTGCTCGCCGCCTCCGGGGGAAGCCTGTCGCTGCGATGCCACCTGGTCCTCGCTCGGCTTCGACACGGCGTGTGCCACCACGAACGAACACGGACGCTGCGAGGGGCGCCGACGTTGTGCGCCGGGCGGCCTCACGTCCTGTGACGCGCCAGTGCCTGGTCCCGAGCGCTGCAACGGCGTCGATGACGATTGCGATGGTGTCCTCGACCACCCTTCGGCGTGTGGCGCATCTGGAGCGTGTTGCCTCCCGAACGGCACGTGCGAATCGCACTACTTCCAAAGCTGCCTCGCTCTTGGAGGACGATACGCCGGGGACGGGATCGCGTGCTCTGGCCCCGGGGTGGTGGCGTCCTGTGGAGCGTTTCCTGGAGCCTGCTGTGCGTCCGGCTGCGATCAGACTGCCGCGGCGGACTGCCCGGCTGCGTTCGGCGGCGATGGGACGTCATGTGCCGTTTGCGCCCAGCCGCTACCGACGGGCGCTTGCTGCACTCCGGCAGGGGAGTGTTCGGTCGGGGTAGCGTCGGCTTGCTTGTACGGGGCTGGTGCCGGTGGGCACCCCGGCGTCTGGAGCGGCGCCGGTAGCTCGTGCGAGACCGCAAACGGTCAGCCCGTGGGTGCTTGCTGCGGTCCGGGCGGCGACTGCCTCGCCCTCGACGAGGCCGCCTGCGTGGGGCAGGGCGGCGGGTGGGACGCCGACGCGAAGTGTAAAGGGGGGAGCTGTCCCGTTCCGGCGGGCCAGGGCGCTTGTTGCACGACGGCGGGCGCGTGCGCCGTGCTCGATGAAGCCTTCTGCAAGAGCCTGCCCGGCCAGTATCTCCCCAATGAACCGTGCGCTGGCCAGTGCCAGTCGGACGTGGGCGGTGCCTGCTGTGACCTCCTCGGGAACTGCGCGGGCGTCGCTATCGATGAGTGCGACCCATCCTTTTCCACGTGGAAGGGCACGGACGCGATGTGCCCAACCGCGTGCGACACCGAGAAGGGCGCCTGCTGCGTCGGGCTATTCTGCTACCCGGACTTGTCGAGCGACCAATGTCAAGCCGTGCTAGGGACCTGGTTCGGTTCGGGCAGCCAGTGTACGGGGTCGTGCGTCGACTGAGCGAGGCTCCGAGGAGGCCGTTAGCGGCCCACTCGCTAGGAGTCTGCTGTTTTTCGGACCGAGCAGGCCGAAGCGATGCCACGTGGAGCAAGGAGGATGTCAAGTGACGCCCAGAGTGTACCACTGGGTACGTGAGGACGTATCGCAGACATCTGACGCCGCTCCCGTGCGGCAGCGCGAAGGCATGCGACGGGAGAACAACAGCAGCCTCCCAGGAACCTGCTGTTTTGTCGCCGAGGATCGCGTAGGGACGGGCCCTACTACGATTGGTCCATCTCCACGCGGTGTCAGTCCGGAAGGTTGGCCGAGGTTCCTGTCGGACAGCCGCAGGCCTCCATCGCCTGTCAGGTCGTCTCGCCCGCGACGGACGAGGACGGCGATCCCATCACCCACGCCATCGCCGCCACGCAGAAGCCGGGCATCGGCGACACGACGGCCGATTGGGTCGTAGCCGCCTCGGACCTCTGCCCGAAGGACGGCGACGTCCCGAGCTTCGGGACCTTCATCGACGGCGACATCGAGGTCTTGGACCAGACCTTCAGCCGCTCGGCGCTGCTCAATAGCTGCGGATTCCGGGCGCGCAGCGCGCTCGAGTTCGGGAAGGTCGAGATCGGGGGCTGCCGGCTGCCGTCGCTCGCAAGCGTCAACATCGACATCATGGGTCGTTTCGCGCCCTTCCGGGTTTGTGCGGCCGGCTACTCCGAACTCAACCTGGCGCTCCCGGACTGCCTGCCGGCGACCTTGCTCAAGAGCGACTCCAAGAGCAACTCGGCACTCTGGCCCAGGCGGCGCAGGACGGCGGGTGCGAATCGTTCCACTGCGGTTACGACATGCGGTGCGAGCCCCTTTGCCTGAGCGGCACGTGCGCGCTCTGTCCCGGCAGTCCGGGATGCCCCACCACCTGCGAGGAGCTCTGCGCGGCCATCCACGAGGTGGCAGCGACCGGCGGCGCGTGTACGTCGAGCGCTGCTGCACCATGCTGTCCGAGCCCTTCTGCGATGCCGGCAAGGGTCTCGGCTGCTATGCGCTGGCCGTCAGCGGCTATATGGCAGTGAACAAAGGAACCCAGGCTGCGCCCGTCTCGCAGTTCACATGGCCGAACTGGATCCCGGCCGGTCCGATGGCGATGGTCCCGTACACGATGGGGAGCTGGAAGCGCCGCGGCCCGATCGAGCCGGGGTTGAAGATGGCGAGCGCGCCGTCGCGAGCGACGAGCGGGAGGTGAGAGTGTCCGCAGATGACCAGGTCGCACTGTTCCCGCGCCGCTAATGCGCGAACGGGCGCTCTCAGCCGTGCCCCCTGCACACCGATGTGGACCAGCAGCCAGCGGGTGACCTCGCGGGCGCCGCGTCGGAAGTGGAGCGTCACCGCATCGGGGAGGTCCATTGTTCGGCCGTCGATGTTGCCGCGCACTGCGACCAGCTGGGAAGTCACCCTGGAGAAGTCGTCCAGCACTGCGTAGTCACCGATATCTCCCGCATGGAGGATGACGTCCGGCGCAGAGGTGCGCACGAGCTCGAGCGCCGAGGGGTGAGGAGCGCTGTGCGTATCGGCGACGACAACCACATGGGTCGTCCCGTCGGCCCGGACGGGCACGTCGACGTGGATTCGTCGCTCGATATCCCAAGTGGCTCGCATCGGATTATCGTCCCTAGGCGCGTCGTGGGAATTCGCAGCTAGCGTACCGGCCCGATCTTGGCACGCGGCGGCTCGCGTTCGCAAGGACTTGGCGGTCCTCGGGCGCCGGACGACGGCGATTACCATTGACGCGACGTCGTGCCGCGCCCTCGACCTTCGTCAGCCAGCTCGTGTTCTACGCCATTGATCCCTTTGCCGACGTCAGGGAGGTCATCGCGGCTCTCGTTGCCACGGCCTCGGGTGTGATGAAGGTGCGTGCCCCGACACCGCGTTTTGCCGGGGCTGCGCGCGCGAACGTGGAGCGAGTGCTGTGCCTTATCGACGCGGCAACCACGCTCGATCCGCTCCCGTTCGAGACCGGAGCGCAGGTGATCGGCGGCGCGTCGTTAACACGTGCCACCGTTACACGTGCCACCAGGGACCCTTTGAGTTCGAGGTAGGCGCAGGCCGCCGTCACGCTCTGGCTAGAGGCGTCGCTCATCGCGATCGCCGCCTGCGCCACGGCGTTCATTCACATCGCCGCGGGCCAAAGGGCAGTGACTGGTCCGTCGCAATGCCGAGCGTCATCTCGGAGAGGTGCGTGGTGCCGAGGTAGAAGTGAATCTCCTCGGGCGTGCCGCCGATGCGCGTCAGGTTACCGGGGCCGGTCTCATGGCCGGCGGCCACCACGACGGCGCGGGCGGTGCCGGGCAGCCGGGCGATCATCTTCGTGCCGCGCGGCGGGCGGCTCTCGGCGGTCCAGTACATGTTCACGTACCAGCCCTCCTCGACGGTCGGAAGCAGCGTCGGCGAGCCGATTCCGGCGCCATAGAACGAGCCGCCTTCGAGGGGCGCCCAGTCCTGCGAGCGCGACATGACGAGGCCGGTCGCGGCCTGCGAAAGCGCGTAGTGCTCTGCGAGTTCACCCATTGAAATCGCGAGACCAGCGCTGCGAAAAACTTGCATGGCTGGAATTGTGTATGTTTGAGGGATGCACCAATTCGAGCGTATTGCTTTGTCCAGCGCAACGAGCGGCCCACAACGGCGGCACTGGTCACGCCACGTAACAGGCCCCCGCCGCAGGGATGTTCTGCGCGGCACCGTGACGGGCGGGTGGCGCCTTGCGATTAGGCGACCCGGGCGCGGGCCGCTATCCTCGCGTCATGAAACCACTGCGGAACCGAACATGACCAATCTCGACGACTACGAGCCCTTCGTGTCGCTCGGCACCGCGCTCGCCTGTGGGCTGCTGATAGGGCTCGAGCGGGAGCAGTCCCAGCAGCCCGACCACGGCTCCTTCGTCGGCGGCATCCGCACGCACCCGCTCTTGGCGCTGCTCGGGGCGCTGTCCGTGTCGGTCAGTCCCGCGCTCGTCCCTTGGCTCCCGGTGACTGCGTTCCTGGGTGTGCTCGGCTTCGTGGCCATAGCGTACAACGACGACGTACGAACCGGACGCGACCGCGGCCTGACCGCCGAGGTCTCCTTTCTGGTCACGTTCGTCCTCGGGCTCATCGCCGCGAGTCCAGGCGCCTTCGGGACCCTCGAACACCGCGTCGTGGTGGTCGGCGCCATCGCCGTCGTCGTGACCTTCCTGCTCTCGGCCAAGCCGTGGCTACGGACCCTCATCTCGAAAGTGTCGGCCGACGATCTCTACGCGACCATCAAGTTCCTCATCGTGCTGGTGGTCGTGCTGCCGCTCCTCCCCAACGAGAACATGGGACCGCTCGATGTCCTGAACCCCTTCAAGATCGGACTCATGGTCGTGCTCATCGCCGGCATCGGGTTCGTCGGCTACGTCACGTCCCGCGTGCTCGGTTCGGGTCGGGGTCTCATCGTGACAGCGATGGTTGGCGGCCTCGTCTCTTCGACCGCAGTCACGCTCTCCTTCGCCGCCCGGGCCAAGGAAGAGCCCCGACTGGCGCCCACCGCGGCGGTCGCCATCATCGTCGCGTCCACCATCATGAGCTTGCGCATCTTGGTCGCTGTCTTCTTCGTCAGTCCGGTGCTCGGCCGGGCGCTGGCCATCCCAATCTCTTCTATGGCCGTCGCTGGGCTCATCGCGGCCGCCATCACTCATCGCCACGGCCGGGCGAGCGGCCCCCAAGAGCCGGTCCCGGTCGAGAACCCGTTCGAGCTGTCTACCGCGTTCCGCTTCGGGCTCGCCTTTGCCCTGGTGCTGCTCGCGTCCAAAGCGGCCCAGGTCTACGCGGGCGCGTCGGGGATGTACGCGGCCGCCGCCCTCGCCGGGACAACCGACGTGGACGCCATCGTGCTCTCGACCGCCAGCCTCGCCAACGACGGCCTCGCGTTGAACGTCGCGACCACGACCATCCTCATCGGTGCCACCTCGAACACTCTAGTCAAGGCCGGCATGGCGGCGACGCTCGGCGGCGCCGCGCTAGGGAAACGCGTGGCCGCCGCCAGCGCGGGAATGTTACTCGCCGGTGGACTGGCCCTCACCGGAATGTGGATCTTCACGGAATGACACCTGTTCTTCGCACTTTCGTCTGGTTATTCTTCGCGGCCGTCACGGCGGTCGCCCCCCTTGCCTGGGCCGCCCCCGATCCAGGACCGGCGGCGGCGGAGGAGGAGGAAGCCGCGTCGCTCGATTCGCCCCGCGCCTCGCTCCTACGCTTTCTGACGCTCGCACGCGACGCTGACTTCGAGAGCGCCGCCGCTTACCTGGAGATCCCGACGGCCCGAAAAGCCGAAGCAGCCGACTTAGCTCGGCGCTTGAAGCTCGTTATCGACCGCCACGTCTGGTTTGACCTCGACACCGTGTCCGCCCGGCCCGGCGGCAACCCGGACGACGGCCTGCCGTGGGGCCACGATCAGCTCGCTGAGCTCCCGAGCCCCGACGGCGGCCTCGACTCTTTGCGTCTCATCCGTCGCGGCCCAGAGGGAGCCCGCTGGATCTTCCCGAAGTCGGCCGTACTGCGTATCGACGCCTGGTACGAACAACTCGACAACCGCTGGCTCCTCGAACATCTCCCGACGGCGCTCCTCCGCCCCGGACCACAGGACCTCATGTGGTGGCAGTGGATCGCGCTGCCGATCCTGATGCTGCTCGCGCTCCTCGCGTCTCGCGTCATGAGCCGCGTGACCATCGCTCTCGCGGGCCGCGCCGCCGCGATGACGCGTACAGAGTGGGACGACGCCGTCCTCGCGCGTATCGGCGGGCCCTTCACCCTCGCTCTCACCTTGGGCACGACCTGGCTCGTCCTGCCGTGGCTGGCGCTCTACAGCCCGGCCGAAGCCTTCGTACACCGGGGACTCCGCGGCGGGCTCTTCGTCGTGTTCTTCTGGACACTGCAACGGATGATCGACGTCGTGCAGCAAGTCATCGCCGGCTCCCCTTGGGGAAGAGAACATCCCGCGTCGCGCTCACTCCTGCCGCTCGGCGCCCGCGTCGGTAAAGTCGTCCTCTTCGCGATCGCCATCGTAGCGCTGCTCTCGGAGATGGGCTACCCGGTCACCAGCCTCGTCGCCGGTCTCGGCATCGGCGGTCTCGCCATCGCGCTCGCCGCGCAGAAGACGGTCGAGAACCTCTTCGGTGCGTTCTCGATCGGTGCCGATCAGCCGTTCCGCGAAGGGGATCTCGTCCGCATCGAAGACTTCATCGCGACCGTCGAGTACATCGGCCTCCGCTCGACCCGCTTCCGCACCGCCGACCGCACGCTCATCAGCATCCCGAACGGCAAGCTCGCCGAGATGCGTCTCGAGTCGCTAGCCGCGCGCGACCGCCTGCGCCTCTTCTGCGTGCTCGGGCTCGTCTACGACAGCCGAGCCGACCAGGTCCGGAAGGTCCTCGCCGGCTTCGAAGCCGTACTTGTGAGTCATCCCCACGTCTGGCCGGAAGGCATCACGGTGAAGCTGTGTAGCCTCGGCGCCTCCTCGCTCGACATCGAGATCACCGCCTGGTTTCAGACCAATGACTACGCGATCTTTCAGGGCTGGCGCGAAGAGGTGCTGCTGTCCTTCATGGAGGAGGTCGAGAAGGCCGGGACCTCGTTTGCCTTCCCGACCCAGACCATCCACCTCGCCAAGCCCGCGGCCGTCGGGGCGGCTGCGGCCAGCGGGGCGTCGGTGAGTCAGATTTCCGAACGTTGAACCCGGGAAGAGTTGTTGCGCACTCCGTGACCACGGGGCCATTTGGATTGCCGCACGAGTCGACCTCACTCTCCCGGTCCCTCGCCCATTCAGCCTCGCCGCGCGCTTCGCGAGGGCCGCCTCCGGGCGACTCCGGCTGACACGTGACGGGGCCTGCGCTCGCCAAAGTCAGACATGTGCTTGGTAGCCCAACATGAACAGACTCATGGGCGGGAATGGCCGGACCGGGATGGCGAATTCTTCACGAAATCGACAGCGTGGGCTTAACGGGATTTCGGACCTCCGCAGATGCCCCAGACGCATCTAAAGAGGTCGACGCCGCCTTCGATGGCACACTGGCCCGCGCCCGCGCGCTCCTCGCTTACACCGACGCGGGTCGGGACGACGCCGTCCTGCTGAAGCACGCCCTCGAGCTGCTCATCGAAACCGAGGAAGAGCTCCCCTCTTGCGTTCACTAGCGCGGCTGCGGGAGCCCACTCCTGCAAGAGGGCCAGCTCGGTGAGCTCCCGCAGCCGAATTCCGTCGATACCGGACCGGATCGGTTCACTACGGAAACCCGCCCCAACGCTCGCTTCGACCGTCGCCGCAGGGCGAAGCTGAAGCAAGCGCAGCGTGCTTGGTCCGGAACCTCAGGAACGGGGAGCCGTTCGAAGACTCTGTACTTACGATCCAGGTCACTGAACAACCCATCGAGGTCACCGATCCCTTCGGAGGTGCCGAGGATGAGCTTCCCAGTCGGCCTCAGAGCGTAATGGAAGAGCGTGAGCACCCGCTTGTGGAGCTCAGCTCCCAAGTAGATCAGGAGGTTGCGGCAGCTGATGAGGTCGAGCTGCGAGAAAGGTGGATCCCGGATCAAGTCTTGTTTTGAGAAGAGGACCATGTCCCTGGTCCCTTTTCGGATCCGGTAACCCGTCCCATTCGGGTCCAAGGTGCACGCGCGCGCCAGTCGCTCGGCACCCAGCTACTTGCGGTCGAGGTCCATGACCTTGGCCCACGCCTTGGCGAAGTCCTGCGCGAAGCGGGCCTTCGCGTCGTCGGTGGCGTACGCTTCGGCCACGGCTCGCAGCTCGGAGTGGGAGCCGAAGATGAGGTCGACGGGGGTCGCCGTCCACTTCACCTGGCCTGACGCGCGGTCCTTGCCTTCGTAGACGCCTTCGCTACCGGCCGACTTCGACCACAACGTGGAGAGGTCGAGCAGGTTCACGAAGAAGTCATTGGTGAGCGTGCCGGGGCTCTTCGTGAAGACGCCGTGCGTGACGCCCCCCGAGTTTGCGTTCAGAACGCGCAGGCCAGCGACGAGGACGGCCATCTCGGGGACGGTGAGTCGGAGCTGGCCCGCCCGGTCCACGAGCATCTCCGCCGGAGACAGGCGGCTGCCCTTTCCGAAGTAGTTACGGAAGCCGTCGGCGGTGGGTTCGAGCGCGGCGAAGGATGCAGCGTCTGTCTGCTCTGCCGTCGCATCTGCGCGGCCGGGTGCAAAAGCCACCTTGACCGCGACCCCGCCCTTCTTGGCGGCGTCTTCGATGGCGGCCGCGCCGGCGAGGACGATGAGATCCGCGAGTGAGACCTTCTTGCCGCCTTTGGCTGCCTTGTTGAAGTCCGCTTGGATGGCTTCGAGCTTCGAGAGGACCTTGCCGAGCTCGGTCGGGTTGTTCGCCTCCCAGTCCTTCTGTGGAGCTAGCCGGACTCGGGCGCCGTTCGCACCGCCACGGAGGTCCGAAGCGCGATAGCTACCGGCCGATGCCCACGCGGTGCGGACGAGCTCCGATGCGTTCACACCAGACGCGAGGATCTTCCCCTTGAGCGACTCGATGTCCTTGGCGTCGACGAGCTCGTGGTCGACGGTCGCGAGCGGGTCCTGCCAAGTCAGCGCGTCCTTCGGGACGTCGGCCCCGAGGTATCTAAAGCGCGGACCCATGTCCCGGTGCGTCAGCTTGAACCAAGCGCGAGCGAAGGCGTCCGCGTACTGGTCTGGGTTCTTATGGAAGCGTTCGATGATCTGGCGGTACGCAGGGTCCTCCTTCAGCGCGAGATCGGTCGTGAACATGATGGGCGCGTGCCGCTTCGACGCATCATGCGCATCGGGCACCGTGCCGTCGCCCTCACCCTTCACCGGGATCCACTGGATGGCGCCGGCCGGGCTCTTGGTCTGCTCCCACTCGAAGCCGAGCAGGTTATCGAGGTACTGCGTGGTCCACGCGGTCGGGTTCGCCGACCATGCGCCTTCGAGGCCGGACGTGATGGTGTCCTTGCCTTTGCCCGTGCCGCACTTGTTCTTCCAGCCGAGCCCTTGGTCCTCGATCGGAGCCGCCGTGGGCTCCGCGCCGACGCAGTCGTCCGGCTTCTTCGCGCCGTGGGCCTTACCGAACGTGTGGCCGCCCGCGATTAGCGCCACGGTCTCTTCGTCGTTCATCGCCATGCGGCCGAAGGTCTCCCGGATATCCTTCGCGGCGGCCAGGGGATCCGGCTTGCCGTTCGGACCCTCCGGGTTCACGTAGATGAGGCCCATCTGAACGGCGCCGAGCGGCTTCTGGAGCTTTCGGTCCCCGCTGTAGCGCTTGTCGTCGAGGAACTTCCGCTCCGGGCCCCAGTAGGTCATGTCGGCTTCCCAGTCGTCGTGCCGGCCGCCGGCGTACCCGAAGGTCTTGAAGCCCATCGACTCCAGAGCCACGTTGCCGGTGAGAACCATGAGATCCGCCCACGAGATCTTGCTGCCGTACTTCTGCTTGATGGGCCAGAGCAGGCGGCGCGCCTTGTCGAGGTTGACGTTGTCTGGCCAGCTATTGAGCGGCTCGAAGCGCAGCTGCCCGCCATCGGCGCCGCCGCGCCCGTCCGTCGTGCGGTAGGTGCCGGCGCTGTGCCACGCCATGCGGATGAAGAAGGGGCCGTAGTTCCCGTAGTCGGCGGGCCACCAGTCTTGCGACGTGGTCATGAGCGCCTTCAGGTCCTTCTTCAGCGCGGCCAGGTCGAGGGTCTTGAAGGCAGCGGCGTAGTCGAAGTCCGCCCCGAGCGGATTTGACGCATCGGAGTGCTGGCGCAGGGGCCGGAGGTCGAGGCGCTCTGGCCACCAATCCTGAATGGTGGGCGGCTTCTCTTCGGCGTAGGCGGCGGTCGTGGTGAGGGCAGGCGCTGAGAGCGCTGCTGTAAGCGCCATCGCGATGGCCTTGTTTCGCTGCATTGTGAGTCTCTCCTGTGTCCTAGTCCGGTAACGAGCACACGAGGAAGCTACATGTAGCGTAGCAGCCCGGCTAAGTCGCTCTCGCTATGGGGGCGATAGGCCTGGCCTATGTAGCTCTCGGCGCTTCGGCGGGGTTGAATCGGGATCGCCGTGAGCGCAAGCTGCCAACGTTCTGGTGGAGACGCGCATGCGTCCCTTGGGAGGCAGTCGTGGCTCGCTACGTGACGTCCGTCGCAACTCCGCTCTCGCCCGGCGAGGCGCTCTCCTACATGGCCGACGTCACCCACTTTGCGGACTGGGACCCGGGCGTGAAGCACGTGCGGCGAATCGCTGCGGGCGGACCCAGGGGAGATGGGCCCGGCGTTGGCGCCGTCTACGACCTCACGGTCAAGGCCGGCGGCACGACCGTCATGCGCTACGAGGTGACGGAGTATGAACCGCCTCGCCGTATCCTCCTGATCTCGCGGACGGCGCTTCTTACCTCCGTCGATGAGATCAGCGTCGAAGCGTCGGGCACCGGCTCCATTGTCACGTACGACGCCAAACTCACTCTCAGTGGGCCCATTGGGCTCTTCGATCCGCTCCTGCGCGTTGCCTTCCGGCGCATTGGCGATCGCGCCGCGGCTGGGCTTCGCCGGGTGCTCAACGGCCATGACGTCACGTGATGGCCATCTCCTCGGGTAGCGTCGCTTACTAAAAGGAGGTGGGTGATGCTCCTAGTGGACTTCGCCGATACCAACGAGGTAGCGCGCTGGAGGGCGACTGACGACGTCGTGATGGGAGGACAGTCATCGAGCGCCATGCTGGCTGGCCACGGCGTTGGCATCTTCACAGGCCACGTCTCGCTCGAACGGGGCGGCGGCTTTGCGTCCGTGCGCCGCGCTGACCACGCGATGGACCTCTCCTCCTGCGATCTCATCGTGCTCCATGTCCGAGGGGATGGCCGCCGCTACAAGTTGAACCTCCGCACGTCCGAGACCTTCGACGGTGTGGTGTACCAGGCGGCGTTCGCGACTCAGCCCGGCGTATGGTCCAACGTGGAGCTGCTGCTCAAGGACTTCGAGCCGCGCTTCCGGGGTCGGCCTGTTGAGGGAGCGTTCGATCGCGCCCGCGTGGCTAGCCTTGGCGTTCTCATCTCGGACCAACAGGCGGGACCGTTTCGGCTAGAGGTGTCGGCCATCGCAGGCAGATCGCTACGCGAGAGCGATCTCGCTTCGGGTTGAGGCATGCCGCACGCGGGCAACCCCCAGAGGCACCGCCGCCGCATTGGCCTCTTCCGCTCCAGGGCCGTCTGCCTCGCTTCGCTGGAACGCTGGCCCTTCCGCTCCAGGGTCCCACGCGGCCATGTAGTTTAGTTGGTTGCCCCCGTTCTTCGCCCCTACTTCGCCCCTTCGAGGGCATCGGTCACTTGAACGGGAGTCAGTGGGAACTCCAAGTATCGGCCCTCGCCCTGCCTGCCGGCGAACGCAGGGCCGGTCAAGCGTCGAGTGGAGCCGCCCGGAGGCGGGCATCGCGGAGCGCCCGCCGAGGACGGCGAACTCGATGCTTGATATCTAACCGGCCAATCCAACGCCGCTGGCACCGGGCACTCCGACAGGAAAACTCGGCCAACCTTCCGGACTGACACCGCGTGGAGATGGACCAACCTTAGTAGGGCCCGTCCCTACGCGATCCTCGGCGACCTGACTGGTTGGTCCTTCTCCATCTGTTGTCTCCGGCCTTCTTTTGGCCGAGGTTTCTGTCCAACGCAGGGCCGGTCAAGCGTCGAGTGGAGCCGCCCGGAGGCGGGCATCGCGGAGCGCCCGCCGAGGACGGCGAACTCGATGCTTGAACGGACCGAGTACGCCGCTACGCTGCCCCCTGGAGGACTGGCCCAGCCTTGCCCTCCCAGGCGGCTACGCGAGATCCCAGACCATTACATGCCCGTCTACCTGAACGGGACACAGTGGGAACTCCAAATTTACTCTACCCACCGCGACCAGCGAGCACGAGTCCGTGCCGACGTTGGCCCAGCAAGAGGGCGGTTGCGTCGGCAGTCAATGCGCTTGTGGGTGGGGGCGACCCTTGCGCCCCGGCGTGCGCGGCGATCGCTCGATCTCCGTTTCGTCCGACCTGCTCAGTTCGCGGGTGCGGGTGCAGCAGCGGCAGGCGCGTCGGGGGCCGCGCCGGGCGCAGCCGGTGCAGCCGCGGTAGCCGGTGCCGCCGCGGTAGCCGGTGCCGCGGGCGCGGGGACGGCCACCGGCGGCGTGTCGACGCCCGTCGGGACCGAGCCCGGTGCGCGGGCGAGCGTGACCGTCTTGGCTTCGAAGGCGGCCTTGCGGGCGGCTTCGGCGGCGGTGGCGTTCTCTTCCTGGCGCAACACCATCGAGTCGGTCTCGGGGTTGATCTGCCCGCGGAAGCCGATGTCGGTGGCCGTGATGATGAAGAAGATGGCCATGAAGACGATGGACGAGATGAAGATCAAGCGGTTGAACGGGCTGTCCCACTTCAGGTGCATGAAGTAGGCGCAGACCATGTAGGCCTTGATGATCGCCACGAACATCGCGACGTAGATGGAGACGGCGCCGAGGCCGAGGGTGCTGACCCAGACGGTCATGACCGTCAACACCATCAGCGCCCCGAAGACCCCAAAGTACATCGACAGAGGGCTGATGTGCTCGTGGGGGTGGCCGTCGTCATGATGCCCGGCGCCATGGGGATCAGCGCCGTGATCGGCACCGTAGGACCCGGTCGAATGTGGAGTTGCCATGATTGGGGCTCCGCTCACTTCACGAGATAGAGGAGTGGGAACAAGAAGATCCAGATGAGGTCGACGAGGTGCCAGTAGAGGCCCACGTATTCGACCGGGCTGAAGTACTTCGGATGGAAGTGGCCTTTCCGAGCACGGAGCCAGATCCACGCGAGCAAGCCGATCCCCACGAGGACGTGGAGACCGTGCATGCCCGTCATGATGAAGTACACGCCGAAGAAGATACCGGCGGACTTGGCGTCCATCTGGCCCGACTTCGGGATGTCGCAGTGATCCGAGAAGATCCGGTTGCCGATAGCGTCGAGCTTGAAGTTGCCCGCGTCATCCTTCAGCGGCAGACCGTAGTAGTCGCCGGGGAGGAGGCAGTGGTGCACCTTGGCGCTGTACTCGAAGTACTTCACAACGAGGAAGCAACACGCGAACACGATGGTCAGGAGGAGCTGTATGCTCAACTGCTTCTGATTGCCGGTCTGCGCTGCCCGAACCGCGAGCGCCATCGTCAGCGAGCTCGTGATGAGGACGATGGTGTTGACGCCGCCCATCTTCCACGACAGGTGCTCGTGCGCCGCAACGAAGGTCTCAGGGTAGAAGAACCGGAAGGCCGCGTACGCCATGAAGAGCCCTGCGAAGAACAGGATCTCCTGCGCGATGAAGGCCCACATCCCGAACTTCGACGCGGCCCGCTGCTCAGCGGCCGTGTGGAAGTGATGCTGCACGTATTCGGGATGTGCGTGGTCGTGTGAGCTCATGAACTTTCTCTCTTCGTCAGATGAGGAGCCAGGGCCTGATGGCACCGCTCGAGGTCACCGGAGGCGTACTCCGGTCACCGCTAGTGTTTGTCCTGCGCCGACTTGTCGATCTCCGGAAACTCGTAGGGGCCGTGGGTACAGACGGGCTGGCCCTCGAAGTTGTGCTCGATGGGCGGCGTCGCCGTGAGCCACTCCATGGACACGCCACCCCAGGGGTTGTGCGGCGAACGCGTGCCACCCTTTCGGAGCGAGGCCAGCAGGTAGCCGAGCGTGATGAACAGACCGATGGCGAGGATGTAGGAGCCGCTGGTCGACATTTGGTGCCAGAACTTGTAGGTGCCCTGCAGCGACTCGCTGACGCGGTCATACGCATGGTAGCGGCGAGGCATGCCCTGACTACCGAGGAAGAACTGCGAGAAGAAGGTCAGGTTGAAGCCGATGAACACGAGCACCGACGCGAACGCCGCGAGCTTGATGTTGTACATACGGCCCGTCATCTTGGGCCACCAGTGGTGCAGGCCGCCGATGAAGGCGATGACGAGACCGCCCATCATGACGTAGTGGAAGTGCGCTACGACATAGTAGGTGTCGTGGAGGTGCACGTCAGACGCCAGCGTCGCGAGCGGCAGACCTGTGAGGCCGCCGATGGTGAACGTGAAGATAAAGTAGAGGCCGTAGAGCATCGGCGTGGTGAACCGAATGGAACCCTTGTAGAGCGTCGCGACCCAGCCGAAGACCTTGATGGCGGTCGGGATAGCGACCGCGAACGTGATGCCGGAGAAGATGGTCGAGCTGAGCTCCGACTGCCCGGACACGAACATGTGGTGGCCCCAAACGAGGAAGCCGATGACGGCGATGGCGACGGACGAGAAGGCGATGGCCTTGTACCCGAAGATGCGCTTGCGGCTGTGCACCGTGAGCAGTTCGCTCACGATGCCGAAGCCCGGGAGGATCATGATGTAGACGGCCGGGTGGCTGTAGAACCAGAAGAAGTGCTGATAGAGCACAGGGTCGCCGCCAAGAGCCGGGTTGAAGATACCGAAGCCGAGGAGGCGCTCGAACACGAGCAGGAGCAGGGTGATGGCGAGCACGGGGGTCGCGAGGACCTGAATGACGGAGGTCGCATACAGGGCCCAGATCATCAGCGGCATGTCCATCCACTTCATGCCCGGGGCGCGCATCTTGTGGATGGTCGAGATGAAGTTCACGCCCGTCAGGATGGACGAGAAGCCGAGGATGAAGACGCCGAGCGTCGCTGCGATGATCGCGTTGCCGTTGTCCGACGGGCCGATGGAGTAGGGGGTGTAGAAGGTCCAGCCCGTGTCGATGGAGCCCGCGAGGACCGAGAAGATCAGGAAGGCCGAGCCGAGGAGGTAGATGTACCAGCTCGCAAGGTTCAAGCGGGGGAACGCGACGTCCTTGGCACCGAGCATGAGTGGCAACAAGAAGTTGCCCAGCGCCGCGGGTACCGAGGGGATGATGAACACGAACACCATGATGGCGCCGTGGAGGGTGTAGATCTTGTTGTAGTTGTCACCGCTGAAGAGGTCGCCCTCTGCGGTGAGCAGCTCTGTCCGCACCAGCAGGGCCATGATGCCCCCGATGAGGAAGAAGAAGAGCACCGCGCCCAGGTACATGAGGCCGATGCGCTTGTGGTCGAGCGTGAGCGCCCAGGTCAGAAACCCCTTCCGGGAGAGGTAGCTCTGTTCGCCTTCGTTTCCGTAGCTTCCAGACATCGTCTATCTCCCTACTTGCTCAACGTCTTCAGGAACTCGATGATTGCGACCATCTGCTTGTCCTTGATCTTACCCTTGAACGACGGCATGCGCGGCTGGAACCCTGCTACTACCTTCGCCCCAGGGATCTCAATGGATTCGCGGATGTAGTTGTCGTCGACGACGACTGTGGTCCCGTCCGTGAGCCCGTGGCTCGAACCGTAGAGGCCCAAGAAGGTCGGGCCTGTGTTGGCGGTTCCATCAGAGCTGTGACACTGATTGCAACCAAAGCTCTTGTAGAAGATCTTTCCGGCCTCGGCGGGCGACGTGCCCGGAGGGACGCCGCCCGTCTCGCGCCATGCCTCGAAGTCGGCCGCCGATTTGACCTGCACTCGCGTGATCATGCGCGAGTGGTTCTTGCCGCAGTACTCGGTGCAGAAGACGTTGTATTCGCCCGGCTCGGTGGCTTCGAACCACGCGACGCTGTACCGGTTCGGGAGGACGTCCTTCTTCACGCGGAACTCAGGCACGTAGAACGAGTGGAGAACGTCGGATGCCGACATGGTCAGCTTGACCGGGGTGTTCACGGGGACGACGAGCTCGCCCGCCGTGATGCCGTCTTTCGGGTAGTCGAACTGCCAGGTCCACTGGCGGGCGGTGACGCGCACGTTCATCGCATTTGCAGGCGGAACCTGCAGCTTGAGCCAGATGTCGAAGCCCCAGATGAACATCACGACGAGGAGCAGCCCAGGTAGGAAGGACCACCAGAACTCCAGCTTCGAGTTGTGTTCGATTGGGCTCGTCTTGTCGTTATCGCTGCGTTTCTTGTACTTCAGGGCGAAGTAGATGGTCGCCGCCACGATCGCGACGAGGAAGATCGCCGACAGGTAGTGGATGAAGTAGAAGACCGCGTCGGTGTCATCCGCCACGGTCGACGCTGACGTCGGCATCCAGACATCGCCGAGTATCGTTGTGAAATTCACGACAGTTGCTCCCCTGGAGAGGGATGAGGAGTAAGACCGAGAAGCGTACGAGCGCGTTCGCGGCGCCACAGAATGAACAGGACGGTGCCGAGCGTGATGGCTGTCGCCGCACCGCCGAGGCGCATGATGCCAAAAGCGAAGGGCGTGTATTTGCCGGTCAGCTCATCGTAGTGGAAGCAGCTCCAGATCAGCTGGTCGAAGGTGGAGCCCACCTTGCCCTCGCTGGCGTCCATGAGCGCGTACTTCAGGTCGCGGGGCTTGAAGACTTTGCCGAAGAGGTACTGCATCACCTTCCCATCAGGTGAGATGAACAGGATCGTCGGCGGGTGCGCGAACTGATCGGTCTCCCGGTCGTATCGGAAGTTGAACCCGACCTGTGCTGCGAGCGCTTCGGTCGCCGCCTGCGTGCCCGTGAGGAAGTGCCACGTCGCGTCGTCGCGACCGAGTTCGGTCAAGTACGCTCGGCGCTTCTCGAACGCGAGATCCGGCTTCTCTCGAGGGTCGATGCTGACCGTCACGAGCTGAAATTCTTTTCCCGGTGTCCAATCTAGACCCCGGAGGCCTTCTAGTAGGCCGTTCAAGGTCTCGGTGCAGAGCATCTGGCACATCAGGTAGTTGAGCGTGAGCAGCATGGGCTTGCCGCTCGACAGGTAGTCACCGAGCCGATGGTCGTGCCCGTCCTCGTCGGTAAAGACGAGGTCGAGATCGAGCTGCACTCCACGGCGATCGTCCTGCTGCACGCCTTCGAGCTGGCGTGGCAGGTCGGTCTCCGCCGACGCGATCGCAGATGCGACCGTCACGGCGAAGAGGACGATGGCTGGGAAGCGGTACGTCACGACGGTCAGTTCCCCGCCGCCGGAGCCGGTGCTGCGGCGGCCGGTGCTGCGGCTGCTGCGGCGTCGGCCGCCGGATCGTCCTGAGCCGGGAGGTCGGGCCACACGACCTTGGTCTGGAGGCGAGCCGGGTTGGCCAAGATCGCCTTCACAGCCGCGTTGACCGGGATGTGTTGCTTCCCGATCAGGCTGACCACCGCCTCTTCGGGACCGTAGACGCCTGCCGCTTTCGTGTACTTCGCGGCGTCCGCCTTCGTGGCGAGCGTGTCCTCCGACTTCATGCCGCCCATCTTGAGTTTGGCCTGCTCGCCCCTCACGCCGAGGAGGCTCGCAAGCCCGAAGCCAGTCCCGATGATAATGAGCGCCGCCGCCACGATGATGATGGTGAGGATACGCAAGTTCGGCGCGTCGGGCTGAAAGCCGACGGGTCCCTGACCGTGATCAGAGGCGCCTTGATGATCGTGCGATGCGTGAGAATCAGTCGACACGGGTCACCTCAGAAGTTCTCGAAGCGAAGGGATTCGCCGAGGCGCGGGTCACGGATCGGCACGATGGCCTGGCGACGGAGCAGGAAGGCAAAAGTGGCGAAGAACAGGCCTCCCACACCAACGAAGGTGAGGATGTCTTCAGGCGAGAGCGCGAAGTGCGAGTGGTAGTCGGCCGGCGCGCCGTGGGGGACGTACATGGGCATGATGTTCCAGTAGAGGTCGACCCAGTGCATGAAGAGCAGCCAGACCGCGCCCATCGCGTAGGTGGTGCGGTTGCGCTTCATGTGACGCGACATGAGGAACAGGAAGGGCAGGATGAAGTGCCCGCCGATGAGCACATAGCCCACGGCCTCCCAGTTGCCGGCGAGGTGGTGCTTGAACCAGACCGTCTCTTCCGGGAGGCTCGCGTACCAGATGAGGAAGTACTGCGAGAAGGCGATGTAGGTCCAGAACACCACGAAACCAAAGGTGAACTTGCCGATGTCGTGGCGGTGCTCGGTCGTCACCGTGCCGTGGAAGAGGTCGCTTCCTTCGCGAGTCATCATGACCGTCAGGAGCCCGAAGAGTGCGAAGAAGCCGAGGATGGCACCCGCGAAGTAGTAGACGCCCCACATGGTCGAGAACCAGTGCGGGTCGATGGACTTGACCCAGTCGATGGCAGCAAAGGTGATCGAGAGCCCGAAGAGGGCGATGGCCGGGTAGCTCATCGCTTGCATTTTGGACGTGTGCCGGATGTCACCATCCACGTCCTGGCGCGTCGACTGCCGATGGAAGAAAAGCGCGAGGCCGGTCCACGTGATGAAGTAGAGCGCTGCACGGACCAGGAAGAAGGTCTTGTTCAGATAGCCTGCTTTGTGAGCCAGGACTGCGTCGTTTGCATCCGGGTGGAGCCAATGGTGATACAGGTGGTCCATGTTCAACAGGATCGGGATGAACAGAACCGCGAAGAGCGGCATGGTCGCAGCGATGTTCTCGGCCACGCGACGCACGAGCACGCTCCAACCGGCGCGCGCCGCGAACTGGATGATGACGAAGAACAGTCCTCCGAGCGCGATCGACAGCCAGTACATGTAGGCCGTCAGGTACGCGAAGGCGAAACGCCCCGAGGTCCAGCCCATGGCGGCGGCGGCCCCGATACAAGCGACGCCGATGAGCGCGCCGATCAGGGGGACTTTGTTCCAGCCAGAGCTGTCCGGAAGCGTCAGATCAGCTGGCGAAGGCCAGGTCTTAGTGTGTGAGCCGCCCACGTTCAGTTCCCCCCTTTGGCGAGGTCGTCGCTCGGTGCACCCGCGATTTGGAGCGCGCGGACGTACGTCGCGATCGCCCACCGGTCTTTGACCGGGATCTGGTCTGCGTAAGACGCCATGTTGTTCTTGCCGTGGCGTAGGACGTTGACGATTCGGCCTAGCGGATATCCGCGTAGCCGAGGCTCCATGTAGCTCTGCGGGGCCGGGCCACCACGTCGGACCACGATCCCATCACCGCGGCCGCTGTCGTTGTGACACGGCGTACAGTAGATGCCGTAGCGGTCTTGTCCGCGGGTCAGCAGCGCCGCGTCGACGGTCATCCCCGCCGGCAGTGCGTCTGTGAACCTGCCGTCGACGAGGCCTTCGTGAAGGTGAAGGTGGGCTGCCTCATCCGACGAAAGCGAGCCGTGAACGACGGTCTCGGCGCCGAGTGGACGCATGCCGCGCCTGTCCTTGAAGAACTCGTTCGGCTCTTGACGGTCGACACGCCACTGGAAGTCCATGTTTGAATTCAAGTGGATGGGCGGCTTCTCACTGTTGGTGCCGCGACAACCCAGCAGCATGCTCGCTGCTGCAGCCATGATGAGCTTAGTCCACATCGCGGTCCTCGATGACTTCGACGGCGGTGGCACCGAGTGAGGCGAGGAACGAGCGCGTCTGTTCGCGGTCGTACTTCGGGTCTCCCGACTCGATGGCGATGAAGAAACGGTCGTCCGTTACCCGCTCGAAGCGCGTCGAGCTGAACAGAGGATGGTGGTGCCGCGGGAGGCGGCAAAGGTGAAGGAGGCCAAACACTGACGCGAAGGCAGCGAAGAGCACCCCGAGCTCGAACGTAATCGGGATTGACGGTTGCCACGCGAAGAGAGGCTTGCCGGAGATGACCATGCGGTAAGCCACTTCCCCGATCCACCACTGGAGGAGCATCGCCAGCGAGGCTCCCGTCAGGCCCGCCACCAGGACGACCCACGGAAGAGGCGAACGCTTCAGTCCCATCGCCTTGTCGAGCCCGTGGACCGGGAACGGCGTGTGTGAGTCCCACACTGTGAAGCCGGCGTCGCGGACCTTCTCACACGCGTGGAACACCGCACCCGGGTTGGTGAACTCCGCGAGCAGCCCGTACTCGCGCTCATTGGTGTCGTGATCAGTGCTCATGGGTCGCCTTCTGAAGCGCGATGGCGGGGGCTGAATGACCCTGACCGCCATGTCCTTGATCAACAGCTGCGTGGTCACTGTGCGGATGGTCACTGTGCGGATGGTCACTGTGCGGATGGTCACTGTGGGCGTGGTCGCTGCCGTGCCCGTGAGCACCGTGGGGGTCCGCGGCCGGGATGACCGTCTTCAACTCCGCGATGGCGATCAGAGGGAGGAAGCGCACGAACAGGCACATCATCGTCCCGAAGAGGCCGAAGCTGCCCACGAAGGCGCCAATGTCCCAGATCGTGGGCGAGTAGTAGTCCCAGCTGGCCGGGAGGAAGTCCCGGTGCAGGGACGTCACCGTGATGACGAAGCGCTCGAACCACATGCCGATGTTCACGAAGATCGACACGATGAAGAGCACCGCTATGTTGTTACGCAGCTTCTTGAACCAGAATAGCTGCGGCGAGATCACGTTACACGACACCATGATCCAGTAGGCCCATGCGTACGGACCGAAGGCACGGTTGACGAACGCGAACGACTCGTAGGGGTTACCGCTGTAGTACGCGATGAAGAACTCCATCGCATACGCGTACCCAACCATGGAGCCCGTCAAGGTGATGACGCGCGCCATGTTGTCGAGGTGTTTCATCGTGAAGATGTGTTCGAGCTTGAATGCCCACCGCGCGATGATGACGAGGTTCATCACCATGGCGAAGCCCGAGAAGATGGCGCCTGCCACGAAGTACGGCGGGAAGATCGTCGTGTGCCAGCCGGGGAGCTGGGAGACGGCGAAGTCGAAGGAGACGATGGAGTGCACCGAGAGTACGAGTGGGGTAGCGAGTCCCGCGAGGAGCAGGTAGGCGACCTCGTAGTGCTGCCAGTGGCGGTTCGACCCGCGCCAGCCGAGCGCGAAGATGCCATAGGCCATGCGAGCGATCTTGGTCTTCGCACGGTCGCGCATCGTGGCGAGGTCGGGGATGAGGCCGACGTACCAGAAGAGGATGGATGTGGTGCCGTAGATGCTGACCGCGAAGACGTCCCAGAGCAATGGAGACCGGAAGTTCGGCCACGCCGACATTTGGTTCGGGATCGGGAACACCCAGTGGAGCAGCCAGATACGACCGACGTGAATGGTCGGGAAGAGCAATGCGCACATGACCGCGAAGATGGTCATGGCTTCTGCGAAGCGGTTGATACCGGTGCGCCACTTCTGACGGAACAGGAAGAGGACCGCCGAGATCAACGTGCCCGCGTGTCCGATACCGACCCAGAAGACGAAGTTGACGATGGCCCAGCCCCAGCCGATCGGGGAGTTGATGCCCCAAACGCCGGTACCATTATAGACTAGGTAGGCGACGCTCAGGCCGAGAATGCCCAAGAGCCCCAGGGAGACCATGAAGGTCACCCACCAGCCAATCGTGGTCTTGCGCTCGATGACGCCAGCCACGTCGCTGGTGATGGACGCGAAGTCGGCGCGGTCGGTGACCAGTTGGTCGCGTCCGCCAATCGGGTCGTAACCTGGCATCGGCTTCGCGATGCCGCTCAGTAGTTCAGTCGGGCTGGCCATGTCTTAAGCGAGCTCCCGGTTCGGGTTGCGGATCTTCGCGAGGAAGGACGTCCGCGCTTGAAGGTTGAGGTCGCGCGTCAGCTCGTAGTTGCGCGGTTCCTGCTTGGACAGCGTGACCTTCGAGTTCGGATCGTTCAAATCGCCAAAGAGGATCGACTCACTCGGGCAGGCCTGAACGCACGCCGGGACGATGGTCCCGTCGGGAACGACCGATTTGCCTACGCGCTTCACGGCGATCTTGGCTTCATTGATGCGCTGCACGCAGTACGTGCACTTCTCGACGACACCGCGGAACCGAACCGTGACGTTCGGGTTGTGCTGCATCGCTTCGAGAGGAGCCGCCGTCTCGCGCTCCTTGTTATAGTTGAAGAAGTTGAAGCGACGGACCTTGAACGGGCAGTTGTTCGTGCAGTAGCGGGTGCCGATGCGGCGGTTGTAGGCCATGTCGTTCAGCCCTTCGGGGCTGTGCACCGTAGCGGCGACCGGGCAGACGTTTTCGCACGGGGCCATCTCGCAGTGTGCGCAGGCGATGGGCTGGACGACGGCCGACGGCTCCTCCTCCGTTCCGGTGAAGTACCGGTCGAGGCGAATCCAGTGCATCTCGCGTCCGTTCATGACGCGCTCTTTGCCGACGGTGGGGATGTTGTTCTCGGCCTGGCACGCGATCGTGCAGACGTTGCAGCCCGTGCACGTCGAGAGGTCGATGGTCATGCCCCATTGCTGACCGTCCGTCGCGTTCGGCGGGGTCCAGAGCGACGTGATGGCCTCGCGCGGGAGGAGCTCGGCCTTCTCCACGAAGGTGGGGTCGGCCTTGTATCCCTCGACGGTGTTCTCGCGCACGATCGGGCGCTTGTGGCCCGACAGCGGATCGACCATCGTGCCGTATTCCTGAGTGGTTGCGACGGGATAACGCTTGTTGAGCTTTGTCAACGTGGCGCCGTACGCGAACCACGGGGCTGCCGAGGTCCTTAGCGGCATGACGTTGAAGCCGGCGCCCTTCGCGATGCCCCCGATCTCACGGCCGTAGCCCGTGGGGAGGATGACCACACCATCGGCCACACCTGGGAGCATCCAGGTGACGA
>CANMLD010000040.1 GCA_947498315.1 Pseudomonadota bacterium
TCAGCCGGCCGGCCGACGTGTCTCGCACTGCGCAGCGCTTCCCTGGCCTCGCCGGGCTGACCGCTGACCGCTGAGCGCTGATAGCCCGGCGTCAGCCCCGGCTGAAGCCGGCAACGCCGGCGCTGGGGCTGAACGCTGAGCGCTGATAGCCCGGCGTCAGGTCCGGCTGAAGCCGGCGACGCCGGCGCTGGGGCTGAGCGCTGATAGCCCGGCTTCAGCGCTCGCTCTCGCCGAGAGACGCCGGAGCGAGCGGTGCGAGCTCGACTACCGTCGCGCCCCATCCACCGCGATGAGCCGGCGCGTCCGCAAACGAGACGACGTCCGTCCGCGCCCCGAGCATTCGCCGGACGGCGGCGCGTTGGACACCCTTTCCGCGTCCGTGGATGAGCCGCACTTCCACAAAGCCTAGGCGGCGGGCCTCGTCGAGATACGCCTCGGCGGCGGCGACCACGTCGCGGGGGGCGAAGGTGTGGAGGTCGAAGTGATCTTCGATAGCCATCTCTACCGAGTCGGCAGGCTCCTCGTCAGCGTCATCCACCACGGGCTCTGCTGAAGCAGGGCCACGTATCCATAGAAGTAGTCGGCGAAGCAGCCCGGGAGTTGCCATGCTGGCGAGTGTAGCAGACGAGGGCTCGGCAACCCCGCTCACCGTTGGCCGTGGTGATCGAGCCAACGCGCCGGGTTGGCTGACGAGGCGCGGCGCCGTTTGGGCAGGCCTCACTGCTCGGTGGTCGCGAGTTGAGGTCACTCCACGAGCGAGTAGCTACAGGCCTTCCCACCCGGCGCGGTCCACTTCCCGTCGCCATCAGCGTCGACATAGATGGGGTTTGTGAGCGCGCGCGGCACCCGACGGGCGTCGGCATCGTCGAAGCCCCTCGGCATCGCGTCTTTGCCGAAGGCGACGATGACGACGTGGGCGTCCTTTGGGACCGGGATGGTGACCGTTTCCTTGAGCTTCTGACTGCCGTACGGGGCGGTCGCCGGGAGGCGCAACACCTCGTCGCAATTGAGGAAGATGGAGACATGGGTCACGTCGAGCATGGCGGTGCCGCGCACGTCGACGGTCAGAGGGATCGTACGGCTCTCGCCGTCATCGATGGCAGGGGTCGCTGTCACGTCTCCGCCCATGCCAACCTCGCCGATGGTCGCGATGGCAAACGCGCCGGCCGAGAGCGTGAGGTTGCCGCTGTTCAGGGCGCTACGGAGCACCTCGGCGTCGAGCGTCGCGGGGTCCGCGGTCGAAGCGAGATAGGTGCGGGGTGAGCCGACCCCCGAGTCGCCATGGACGTCGGACGACGCCACGGCCGGGATCTTGTGGCCGTGGTTCAGGAAGCTCATCCAGTCGTCGAAAACACCCGCCCGCTCATCTTTTCCGAAGGCGAACAGATTACCGAGGCCGTTGTAGAGCTCGAGCGCATCGAAATCCCAGGTCCAGAGCGCGGTGCCGGCGGGGAGGCCGATCCGCGTGGGATCATCGAGAGTTGGCGCGCCGGAGAGCCGGTCCCAGCCGATCAGACAGAGGTATGCGCACGAGTTGGTCGTGCGCGGGTGGTTGAGCGCGATGAGGGCGCCGCGGTCGTGCACCTCTTCGACGAGCTCGGCGACGCCCTTCTGGTACCAGACGATAGGCCGGCCGCGCGGGTGAGTCGGGTCGGGCGGAAGGTCCCAGACCGACATGTGCTCCGGGCTGGTCGCGGTGAGCTCCTCGCCTGGGATGGACGCGACCCACTCCGCCACGCCGCTGCTCAGGCGAGAGGGCTCAGGATCGACCAGGATCTCGTGATCGGTATGGCCAATGATCTCGAGACCATCCGCAGCAGCGCTTCGAATCCGTTCAGCCAGCGGTACTGTGCTGTCACCACTCGGGCCGGCGTGGACATGGCCGTCGAAGCTGAGGTAGCCCGTCGTGTCCATGGCGCGGACCAGCGTGACGAACAGCGGTGCCGTTTGGTCGGCGACGATGGTGACAGGCGTCGCGACTCTCTCGTACTCGTAGCCGCGCGACACCACGACCTCGTAGTCACCGGGCGGGAGCGTGAGCTCGCCCGGCCCGGGGAGCGCGTAGATCTGGCCCACGAGCGCGTCACCCGCAAAGACCTGGATGCGGGCGGGGATCGGCGTCCCGGCGTCGTCCTTGACGTCGTGGGCGACGAGGCCGGAACGGCCGATCACGAGCTCGAGAGGGACCGCCGGGTCGGTCGTTGTTATCGCAAGCGCGTCGCTGGGCGACGAGCCGGGTCGGGTCGCCTGAATACTGGCGTCCGCCATGTCGGGGACTTGGGCGACGAAGTCACCCTTGTGGTTCGTGTGAGTGGTCCCAACTGGCACACGCGTGCCGTTGGGTCCGGGTCTCGTGATCTCGACGCGCGCGAACGGGACGCCCTCGGCGGGAAAGCCCTCGCCGCCGGGGGCGGTGCGGACGACCCCGGTGTACGTGCTGAATGCGGTCTTCTGGACCTCTGGCAAGTGAACTTGAAGGGCCTCCGTCGCCGCGTCGGTTCCGCCGGGCGTCACGGACAGAAACCAGGTCTGTGTCGCCGTGTCGTCCTCACCAGCGGGGCCCATGGCGAGCGGCGCAAAGACCTGGCCGAGGTCGATGAAGACCTCGGCACCGCTCAAGGACACCGTCGCGAACTCAGTGCCCACGCCCCCGAGGGCCCACGAGCTGGCGAGCGACGGCGATGGCCCTCCGAGGCCGGCTATCCACGGGGCACCGCTTTGGAGACCGAAGCCGCCGAGGTTCACCGAGCTGGTCGGCGCGGTCTCGGTTTTCGTGAAGTCGCTGGGGAATGAGACCGATCCCGCGACGAGCGTGCGGGCCTGGTCCTCGAGGTTGCGGACATGGAGGTCGATGCGGAGGACGGGTTCGCCTGGGGCGAGCGTGTAGTCGATGGCGAGCTCGACCCCGAGAGGCTCCGAGATGAGCTTCTTGCCGCCGCCCGTCGCAATGCGCCGGATGAGCTCGTACTCGACGAGCCAGAAGGGCTTGTCGGTGCCCGTCACACGCAGCGTGACTGGCCCGCCGCCCTTGCCGTCGGCGATGACCTCGAACTTCTCGCCCGCGAAGCCGCGCAGCACGGACTCGGCGAAGTTGCCGGGGTCGAGTGAGCCCACCGCGAAGGCCAGCTCGCCGAGGGCCTCCTTCCCCGGCTGTATGCAGAGCTGGTCGGCCAGCTTCTCGACCGGTGACGCGTCGATGGGCAGACCGCCGTAGTAGTAGTAGGTCTTGTCCGCGACGGGACCCTGAATCACGAACGCGGCGACGTCGTTGGCCAGGAGCCAGTCGCCCTTGGCGCCGATGGAGTCCGGTCCGCGCAACGGGCCGAAGTCGCTGGTCACAATCGCGCGACCTGGCGGTGCGCAGGGGTTGAGGAACGGACCCGCAGCGGTGTCCGGAGCGGGGCTGTCACCGTCGTCGTTCTCGGTGGCGTCGGGCGCGTCGTCGATGGCGTCTTCCGGTTCGGAGTCTCCGGGTTCGCCGTCCTTGGGTTCGGCGTCGAGCTCGGTCACGTCGAGCGAGTCCGGAACGTCTGCATCCAAAGCGTCCGAGACGGGCGTGACGATGGGCTCGTCGGTCGTGCAGGCGGTGGTAATGACGCCGAGGGCGAGAAGGAGTTGGCGAGAGAGAGGGCTGCGCATGGCGCCAGCGTGCCCGAAACGCCATGATTTCGCCACGGCAAGGTCACATTGCTCACGCGGCGAGCGTTCGGGCTACCCGGCTTCGAGGACGTGTCGTGCGATGGCCACGCGAGGCCGTTCGGGTACCTTCGCGGTGGACTTGAAGCCAGACTGACGCGACAATCCGCAAGCCTAACCGCTGACCGTATCTCTTGACCCGCTCCAACGTCGACAACCTCATCAGCATCGACCCGAGCACAACGTGACGACGACCCCACCACCCGAAGCGCCAACCGACGCCGTCGAGCCGGCGTCGAGACCACAGCGTTGGCGTGCCGTCGCGCTGGTGCTGCTCAGCCCGGTGCTCATGTTGGTGGCTCTCGAGTATGTCCTTTGGGTCTTCGACATCGCGGCACCCGTGCCACCTCCGAAGGCGTCGGCTCCTAAGTTCGGCGTTTACGAGCCGGCGAGAATCGCGGAGAAGATGAAGGCCAGCAAGCTGCCCCGAATCGTCTGTCTCGGCGAGTCGACCGTCGCCGGTGCGCCTTTCGAGCAAAGAATGAACATGTGCACCGTGATGGCCGAAGCGCTTGGGCCAGACGTGACTCTAATTAATCTCGCAAGCTCCGCTCAAGACTCGAACGATGTTCTAGCGCACGCGAAAGTGGCATGCTCACATCCACAGACGTTCGTATACGCCTACTTTGGGCACAACGAGTTTCTTCATCTCGAGCGCTATGCCGGCTTCAAACCACCCGAGGCCCTCCAGGCAACGGCTCGATTCTTCTCACAGTTCCGGTTCTTCCGGCTGATGGGGTCATGGGTCGCTCGCGACGCCACGCCGGAGGCCTTCGACGTCCCGTCTATGACCGACAGTGAGGTCTACGACCGGTTCGAGGCCAACTACCGTGAGCTGCTCGACGCCTGCCGCGAACGTAAGCTCGTGATCTCGAAGGTTATCGCCAACCCTGACCTCGGCTTTCGAAACGACGGCATGACCCTGCGACAGACGTTCGAGCTTCGTGGCAACTTCGCCAGCGTCCCCATGTCGACGAGCTGCCGCACCTGCTTTCGCGCCGGACCTCGTGTCAACGAGCTCGTCGAGGAGCTTGGAGTGGAGCGCGCTGGGCCGAACCTCATCATGGTCGACCCGACTCATTTGCAGGTGCACGGTGAAGGCTTCGAGACGTTCTGGGATCACTGCCACCCAAAGCCGGATGTCCACGTCGCGATGGCTAGGGAGGTCGTTGACGCCGTCGTCTCGGCCGGCTGGGTGCCTTCGCCACGTGGCACCTTCACCCACGATCTCACGGCGAGGGAGATCGCGGTCGCGGAGGAAGACCGCGCCGTCTACAACCTCCGCTACGATCCAGTGGCGGCGATACGGCTCATGGATGACATCAAAGACCCAACCGATGTCTCATTGCAGTTCGGCGTCGCGCAAGCGGTTGCCGGCTACATCGTGGACGACCCCGAGCGCGTCGAGCGCGGCCTCCGATACGCGTTGTCGAAGCTGCAGCAACCCCAGCGTCGTAAAGCGGTCGAGTCATGCATCAACACCATGGAGGGCGGCACAGCAGCCGGAGGGAGCCTCTGCCTAAATTGGCTTCCGGGCACCCTCATCGCTGACGACGAGAAGGTAGCTTTCTTGGCGCGGGCCCGAGGAGTCGTAGTCAGTTCCGGTGAAGGTGACGACGATGTCGGCGCGCTCCTGATGCGGCTCCTAGAGCTCTCGCTCTAGTCGAACCGGCCAGGGTAGCTGGCCCGGCTACTTCTTGGGCGCTTCGGGGGGGCCGAGGAATCGTTTTCGCTCACCCAAGACGAACCAGAAGAGCGCCAGTAGCACCGTGAGTCCGAGCGCGAGATAGAGCACCTTCTCGTTCGGCGGCTGAACCCCTACGTAGACCAAGATGGCCCCTCCGATGGCAGCGAGCGCGGCGATTGGCTTCGAGGCTCGGCCGAGGTCGAACGCACCCTTCCGGGTCCACGATCGGCCCTCCGCGAAGAGCCCGGCAACGCTCGGCATGATGTACGAGATGTAGAGGAATACGGCTGAACCCGTCGACAGGACAACGAACGCATCCCCATAGACCGTCGCCGCGAAGGCCAGCGTCGCCGAACACCAAATCGCCCAACCAGGGCTCTGACGCTTTGGGTCCACCCGACGTAGTCGGTCCGAGAAGGGCAACCCGCCGTCCCGCGCGAAGGCGTAGGTCATGCGGGACGTCGACGTGAGCGCCGCGAGACCGCAGAGGAAGTTCACCAAGAAGATCCCGACGCCAAGCCCGATGGCGACGCCGCGGGGGAGCTGCGACAGGAGACCTTCGAAGAAGCCCAGACCCTGCGCGACCGCCGTGGGTAGGTCGGGGATGGTGAGCAGGAAGGTACAGATCATCAGGTAGCCAAAGACGGAGGACCAAAACACGGCACGAAGGATGCCGCGGGGGACGTTGCGCGATGCGTCACGGGTCTCCTCAGACGCATGCGCCGAGGCGTCGTAGCCCGTGAGCGTGTAGATGGTCAGGAGGAGCCCCGACAGGAAGACCGACAGCCCGCTCTCGGACCTTGGCCACCAGCTCCCTTCGGCCCCTGTGAAGTTGGTGAAGGTCACGAGGCGCTCCAGCTCGAGTGGCGCTGGTGCCGCGAAGAGCAACGCCCCGATGAGCACGAAGGTCACGACGAAGATGAGGTAACCGGATAGGTCGGTGAGCCGCCCCGTCAGGCCAACCGCCCGGTCGTTCAGCCAGGCTTGGAGCGCCGTCACGCTGGCGATGAACCCGGTCTGGTGTACCCAGGTGAGCTCCTCGGGGTTGATGTGGAGCAGCGGCGCGATCAGAGTCTTGAACATCGGATCCCAAACGCCGAAGTTCACGGCGGCGGTCACGAAGATGAGTCCGAGCAGGTTGAACCACGCCGTTACCCAGCCGTAGCCCCTCCCGCCGAGCGTGGAGCTCCAGTGGTAGAGGCCGCCGGCGGTCGGGAAGGCGGAGGCGATCTGTGCCATCGCCAGCGCGACGACACCGGCAAACAAGGCACCGACTGGCCAACCGAGCCCAATTGAGGCACCGCCACCCGCCCCGAGCCCGCCTGGGAAGGCGGTGATCCCGCCGGCCAGGATGCAGATGATCGAGAAAGATAGGGCGAAGTTCGAGAACCCGCCCATCCTCCGCGTGAGCTCCTGAGTGTAACCCAGCTGGCTCAGCGCTTCAGCGTCCGCGTCGCGGACCGGCTCGCTCTCGTTGCTTCCCATGGTCTTCTCCACCTCGAGCCGCTCAGACCACTGCGCGCCCCCGACGGGCATCGACTACCGGCGGGCGTCGGTAGTCCTCGTGTGCGTGTCGAACCCCGCGCCGCGCGCCAGAGCATAGCTCGCCACGCAGCCGATGGGGGTTTGGCGCTCTCGAACGCGCCTAGTCCGCGCCTAGTCCGCGCCTAGTCCGCGCCTAGTCCGCGCCTATACATATGGCATGTCACGATCGGGCCTGTCACGAAACAGCCTCCGACCGACAGCCCGACCGGACGAGCCGAAGGTTCTCGACACGGTCTGAGTGGGTCCATGTTCGGCTTTAGAGAGAGCCAGGCGGTGACCCATCGCGAAGCGAATCGGCTCGGTCGTCTGCGGGCCGACGCCTGATCAGTCCCAGCGAGATGTCACGTCGAGTGCGATGCTCTGCAACGTCCCGACCTTACCGGTCTTGCGATCCACAGCACGGAAGGTCCAGGCACCGTTGGCGCTCTCGTCTCCGGGGAAGCACGAGAGCACGACGTCATCGAGCCATAGTTCGCCGTTCGTGGTCGCGGGCCGTCCATGGCGGGCCTCGCAGGCAAGTTGGATATCGCCATGCGTAGCAACTCCACAATCGGGCGAGCCACACCGTCAATGACGAGCAGAGGCTTCCTCGCTATGCTGCGGTTATGGCTTTCGCTCGCTTCAACCTCGCCTTCGCCATCTGCCTCGTCGGTTGCGGTGGTGGCGCCGATTCGGTATCGACGCGACTCCCTGAGCCACCGGGTCCGGGCTCGGCGGCTCCAGCCCGTCGTTCGGATTGGGTCTTTCAGGATGTCACGGCGTGGAGCCAACTCGCGCTTCGTCCGACTCGGGCCATAGAAGCCGGCATCACGGCAATCGACATTGACGACGATGGCGACGAGGACCTCCTCGGTCCCGCGGCCGGGCGCTGCGAGGTCTGGCTCAACCGCGGCGACGGCTCTTTCTGGCTGGCCGGCTCGGTCGGTGGTGGCGTCGGCAGTACCTCGGCGGTCGGGTTGGTCTTCGTGGCAGACGTCCTTGGCGGGAGGCCCCTCGACCTCCTTCTCTTGACCATCGACTCCATCGAACTGCACGAAGGAAATGGCGATGGGACCTTTGTGAGCCGCCAGGTGATGACTCCGGATTTGGGCGCTCGAGGCCTCCCGATGGTGCTGACCTTTGGGGACTTCGCCTACCGCGGCCAACTCTCCCTTTTTGCGGGTGCCCTCGCGAACAACCTCGAGAGCCTCGACGCGCCCACGTTGCCGGCGCTCTGTGAGCTCGGCTTCGACCCGGCCTCCGCCGGCAAACCGAGGAGCGTCTACCTCGACGCGGCACAGAGTCGTCCGACGCCAGACTACAGCACCACGTCTCCCTCTGGCCTCGACCTCGGCCTCAATGTCCAGTCTGCGATGTCGGCGGACCTCAATGGTGATGGGCTGCTCGATCTCTTTGTCGGAACCGAAGGGTTCGAGCGGGATCGCGTCTTCCTCGGCACTGGAAAGGGCGCCTTCGTCGAAGCGGGTGAAGCCCTCGGGCTCGACGGAAAGACCTCCGCGATGGGCTCTGACTTTGCCGACGTCAACGGCGATGGCACCCCGGAGCTCATGGTCACCGATCATTTTACAGTAGGGGGCGGCTACCTGTGGGAGCTCGACGAGTCCGGCCGGTACCGAAACACGGCGGGCGAGCGCGGGCTCTCCGATCTGAGTCAGTACTCTCCCTGGGGAGTCGGCCTCATCGACTTCGACAACGATCGTGACGTCGATCTCTTTGTGGTCGGCGGCGGAGCTATGCCCTCTGCGAGCTGCACGGGTGCCGTCCAAGAGCGACTCTACTTCGAAAACGATGGGACTGGGCACTTTACGCGCCGCACGGGGGCTGACGGGACGGGGCTCGATTCACTGGCTTATGGTCGCGGCGCGGCGTTTGCGGACTTTGACGGAGACGGCGGCGTCGATGTCGCCGTCTCCGGCGTCGGCATTGCCCCGCAGCTCCTCCGCAACGATCTCCAGCGCGGCGGGTGGTTGTCGCTCGACCTCGACTATCCGTGGTACCGACCTGCCATTGGCGCCGTCGTGACGTTAAGGAGGGGACAAGCCGCCCTCAAACGTTGGGTCACCGGAACGCCGTCGTGGGGCGGAAGCTCATCGCTTCGAGTTCACGTCGGTATCGGCGATTGGCCCGCCGTCGACGCCATCGAGGTGCGCTGGCCTCACGGTGAACTCCAGCTATTCGGCGGCGCCACCACCGGGGAGCGCGTGACCCTGCGCTATCAAGTGGCTGGGGGCTGATGCCGAGCTAGTGGCCGTGGTCCTCGGTGGTGCACTCTCCGAGCTTCGGCTCGCACTGCTTGAAGAGGAGGCAACGTTGGGATTGTTGGCAATCATCCACGGTAACGGCACCACAGACGTCCTCGAAGCGCGAGCAATGTCCGAGGGCTTTGCAGTTGACTCCGGCGCGGCAATCCGCGTCCGTAGCCGCGACGCACGTCGCGCCGCCGAGGGCGCAGCGACCTTCGGTCTGGCAGGCATTCTGGGCGTTCCGGCAGTGTAGTTCCGACGTCGGTGCACAGACGCCGTCCACGAGCCCGCAGGTACCGAACGCCGCGCAGGTCGTCTCCGCCGCACATTGCTGAGCAGTCAGCCCCGCGACAGACTCCGCCGAACAACCGTACGTGAGGACTAGGGCGATAGTGGCAAGACGCGACATGGCTGAAGACTACGCGTTCAAAATCGCCAGGGTCAAGGCCGCATCACCCACCGAGTCGTTCAAGCTCCGAGCGGCGACCGAGGTAGAGCGCCGTGATGTGGCCGCGAAGTCGAAGGGCCCGTGACGGGTGCCACACCCAGGTCGGGCGGAAACCTGAGTGGACGGCGACGAGCGTCGCTACACCCGTCTCCGATGAGCCGGCCATTGGGGTGCTTGTCGTGATCTCTCGCACCGTCGCTCCGCGAAAGCTACCACGGACCTCGACGGGCCGCTCTCGGAGAAAGAGCTGAGGGCCCTCGTCCTCGCCGGAGACGAGCTCGTCGAGCCGTGAGAGCTCTGGGGCGACCACAGCGTCGCGGATACGGCTCGCACCCATGAGGGCGACCGACGCGGCGCTGTCGGCCCCGACGCGGTAGAGCCGTTCGACTTCGGCTTCAAGGTCGGCGCGCGCCACGATTCGTAGCTTGGGCTCCAGCCGACGAGCCGCGACGCACAGGAACGCGTTGTCTCGGGCCGCCGACAGCGCAGCGACGAGGGCCACCGCGCCCGGCACGCCCGCGCTCACGAGCACGGTGTCTTCAAGCGCTGACCCCGCCAGTATGCGCACGGCGGCAGGGAGCGCACATTCGGCCTCCTGTTGACGAAGGTCCTCGGCGCGTGAGGCGTCATCCTCGATGACCACGATCTCGCGCACCCCGACGGCGAGCAGGTCGAGCGCGACCTGCCGACCAACACGCCCCCCACCAGCGATGACGACGCGGCCGGCGAGGACAATGGGGGAGGGCGTCGGGAGAACCACCGCCGTCGCTCGCGGCTCAGGCGGGCTCCGGAAGTCTCGAATTCGAGCCCGTTTACCCACCACGATCACACGTTGTCCGCTCTCGAGGCGCGTCGAACGGTCCGGTCTGAATCGGAAGAACTCGGCGCCCGGCTCGCGGAGGCCAACGACATGAAGCTGTGGGAACCACTGTTCGAATGTTGCGCCGACCGCCTCTCGCGGCACGTTGAACACGTCTACGGCGTTCAGGCTCGCGTCAGCGCCGAAGGCGGCGTCATTGAACTCACTGAAGGCAGGCTCTACGAGCTCGTGGGCAAGCCGCCGGGCCGCGAGCGCGGACGGGATGACGACCGCGTTCGCGCCAGAGTCGAGCAGCTTGGTGCTGTTCAGCGGATTGGCTATCCTCGAGACGATGCGCAGGCTTGGGTTCATACCCCGAGCGATTACAGTAAGATAGAGGTTATCTCTGTCGTCTGGCATCGCCGCCACGAGGGCGGATGCCCGGGCGATACCAGCGTGGTGGAGCGCGTCGTCCTCGAGGGCATCACCGACCACGAAGGGCGGCGGTTCACCGAGCTCCGCGACCAACTCCCCGATGCACGACTCGTCGCGGTCCACGCCCACGACAGGCACGCCGGCATGTACCAGTTCGACGACGGCTGCACGCCCCATACGCCCGAGGCCGACCACGACGACGTGGTGGCGTTGCTTTCGAACGGCGCGTTCGATGCGACGGCGAAAGAGCCCGTGAACGAGGTCCCCTTCGAGGATGAGCGAGGTCATCGAGCTGATGAAGTAGAGAATGGCACCGCCGCCGAAGAGGATGAGGCCAATGTTGAAGAGCGTGATGGCGTCGGAGTCGGCCCGGATGATCTGCTCATAGCCAACTGTCGAGACCGTGATGACCGTCATGTAGAGACAGTCGAGCCACGAGTAGCGACCGTTCGTGAGCGTCATGTAGCCGAAGGTGCCCGCGGCGAACACCAGCGTCATGACGAACGCGGCCCGTAGCAGGCGCGTTACTCGATCCCGGCGCTCTGCCGCCGCAGCGACGCTCGCTAGCGTGCGACCGAGCCTGGCGTGACCCTCTCTCTTGGAACGATTGCGCGTAAGAGCCTCCCTCCCGTTGTTACGGCTCTATATCAGTTTCGGATGAGCGCCAGAATCTCCGTGCCGTAGGCCTCCACCGTCTTTCGGCCGAGACCGGAGACGGCGGCGAGGTCGGCGACCGTGCGCGGCGCGGCGTGGACGAGGTCCATCAGGCTCCGATCCGTAAGGATTCGGAACGCGGGGATCCCCTTGCGGAGGGACACGTCGCGGCGCCACGCCTTGAGCCGCGCGAGGGTCGCTGCGTCAACGGGCGCGTCCGACGCCGCTCGGTTCGGCTTTTTGGCGGCTTTTCCTTTCTTGGCAGGGGCGCCAGCGCCGGCCGGACCTTCCTTCAGCCGAATGACGGCGAGCTTCGACGGCGCGGCGCCGAGGCCCTCGCGGGTGGCAAACGCGCGCTCAAAGACGAGCTGCTTGCCGTCCTTCTCGAACGAGTCCGGGTTCACCTCGACGAAGCCAGCGCGGACGAGGCCGTCGAGGAGCGTCTCGAAGCGGCGCCGCTCGGGTTGGCCATCGCCGAGGAGCTCTTTGCACAGCCGGCCAGTGCTCTGGCCGTTGTGGTCGCGCAGGCGCAGCAAGAGGCGCTTCATCGTCTCGACTTCGTCCGCGCTAGGCTCTCGTGCGGTCACCAGCAGACAGCTCGTGGGATCACACTCGTCGCATGTGCCGCAAGGTCGTCCGCTGTCGGCGCGATCACCGAAGTACTGCACGAGACGGCGCATTCGGCAGCCGGCGCCTTCAGCAAAGCGCGACATCTCGAGGATCTGCTCCTCTCGCCGACGCCGCACCGCCTCGTACCCGCGTTCCCAGCCGGCCTGGCCGAGCGAGACCTCGTCGTCGTGTGAAATGGTGACGCCACCCTGCACCCAGAGCTTGTCGAGCGCCATCTCGACGAGGTCTGGCGCCATCCCGACCACCTCGGCGAGCGACTCGCGGAGCACAGGCCCCTGCGCGAGGCGCTGGCAGAGCTGCTTCAGCACGCCGATGGGGGGGAAGCCCCGGTCGAGAAAGAACTGGTGCGTCTTTCGGTCGAGAAAGGAGTGCAGGAGCAGCGCACGCGAGGGTTTCCCGTCGCGACCGGCGCGGCCGATCTCCTGATAATACCCTTCGACGCTCGACGGGAGCGCGAGGTGGATGACGGTCCTGATGTCGGCCTTGTCGATGCCCATGCCGAACGCGATGGTCGCCACGACGACCTCGAGCTGCCCGCCGAGGAAGGCACGCTGCACTCGATCGCGCACGTCGGCCTTGAGACCCGCGTGGTAGGCGGCGACGGAGTAGCGGCCGCCGAGCGCCTGGGCGGTCTCTTCCGCGACCGCCCGCGTCGGCGCGTAGACGATCGCGGGACGCCGCGTGGGGTCCGCGAGCACCGACGCCACGTGTGTCGCGCGTTCCGGCGACGGGATCTCGAGCGCTTCGATGGCGATGTTCTCGCGCCGAAACCCGTGGATGAACGTGCGCGCGTTCGGCAGACCGAGCTGGCGCACGATGTCCTTTTGGACCTCCTGCGTTGCCGTCGCCGTGAGCGCCACGACCGGGGTCGGCATCAGGGCCGGGAGTCGCTGGCCGAGGAGCCTGTAGTCGGGGCGAAAGTCGTGTCCCCACTGGGAGATACAGTGCGCTTCGTCGACTGCGACAAGCGACGGCCGGCGGCGTGCCAGCATCTCCGGGAAGCCGGGGACGCCGAGTCGCTCGGGCGCGATGAAGAGGAAGTCCAGGCGCCCGTGGAGGTACTCCTCGCAGACCTTGCGCGAGTCGGCGCGGTCGCGCCCTGAGTGTATGCGGTCAGCCCGCAGGCCCAGCTTCTGGAGCTTTTGGACTTGATCTTCGATGAGCGCGAGGAGCGGGCTGATGACGAGGGTCGTGCCGCCGCGCGCGAGGCCCGGGAGCTGATAGCAGAGCGACTTTCCAGCGCCCGTCGGCATGACCAGCAGGAGGTCTTGGCCTTCGGTAGCGGCGCGGCAGACCGCCTCCTGATGGGGCCGGAAGCCCTCGAAACCAAAGACTTGTTTGAGCAGGCCTCCCAGCTCGTCGGGCGTGGCGCGCGGCGTCGGCGCCGAGGGGGCCTCTTTCGCGGCGGCCTGAGCGGGCACGTTCGTGTTCGCCGCGACGCTACCGGCCGTGGCGACGAGCACCGACGGCGCCACGTGGACGGGCTGAGGCGGCAGATCCGTGCTGAAGATGCGGGTCGGGACGCGGCCAATGACGTCGACCACGTAGCTCTCGATGCCCTCGATGAACTCCGGCAGCTTCCCTTTTCCGCGCTCGACGTGACGGAGGCGGGCCTCCCATTGGCCCGTCATCTCGGGGCTCTTCACAGCGGGATCGACGAACTCGATGAGCCGGATCCCCTTGTCGGTCGCCTCCAGGTTCTTGCCGCTACGCTTCAAGTACTCGCGCGTCAGCAAGGTCTCGATGATCGCGGCGCGAGTCGCCGGGGTGCCGAGCCCGCACTCCTTCATCGCGTCCGAGAGCTCCTTCTCTTCGAGCGTCTTGCCGGCCGTCTCCATGGCAGTCAGGAGCGTCGCGTCGTTGAAACGCCGCGGCGGCCGGGTCTTCTTGCGCGCAGTGCGGACGCTCGGGACGTTGCGCGGCTGGCCGGCCGCGAGGCCAGGCGGGAGGAGCTGATCGTCGCCCTCCGGGCCGTCGTCGTCCGCGTCGCCGCCTTTCCCCTTGGGCGCTTTCCCGGCGGCTTTGCCGAGCTCGAGCGACTTCCACCCGACCTGTTGAATCGCGGTGCCGTGGCTCTCATAGAGGTCGACGATGGCCTGCCCCGGCTCCACCGGGCCTGCCGAGCCTGGCGCGACCTGGCCCTCGTCACTAGCCGGCTCTGGCTGGGTCGTGATCGCCGTGATGACGGCGGTAGCGTCCCAGATGAAGTCCGGTTGCCACGCCTGCAGGAAGCGCCGGCAGACGAGGTCGTAGACGCGCTCTTCGTCTTGGTCGAGGCGACCGTTAGACCGGCTCCCGGTGGGGATGATGGCGTGGTGGTCGGTGATCTTCGCGTCGTCGACGAAGCGCTTGCCGAGCGGGCGCTGGCCCGTGCCTTCCGTGAGGTGCGCCTCGTAGGGCTTCCGCACCGAGGCGGCGATGGGCCCGAGGGTCGCCGCGACGTCGGTCGAGAGGTGCCGACTCGACGTACGCGGGTAGGTGATGATCTTGTGCGTCTCGTAGAGCTTCTGCGCCACGTCGAGGGTGTGTTGCGCCGAGAAGCCGAAGAGCCGATTCGTGTGACGCTGCAGCTCGGTCAAATCGTAGAGGAGCGGCGGTGGCAGGCGTTTCTGGCTACCCTCGACGGAGCGGACCTCCGCGTGGCCCTTCTTGGCGCGTGCGGCGATGGCCTTGGCGTGAGCGCCGTCAGGCGGGAGTCGGCGGGGGAACTCGACCGCGACGCCGTGCTGGGGATCACGGAACCAGATGCCCTCGTAGACCTGGGACGCCGCGCCCGCTGGCGCCTCTTCAGACGCGGGCTCGACGGACGCCGCGCCCCCTTTGGGCGGCCCGAACTTCGCCAGCACTTCGAGGTAGTCGTCGGGAACGAAGCGCCGAATCGCCAGCTCGCGTTCGACGACCATCGCGAGCGTCGGCGTCTGAACCCGCCCAACGGAGAACTGGTCGTCCATCGCGAGGCTGTACGCGCGTGACAGGTTCATGCCGACGAGCCAGTCCGCCCGACTGCGCCCTCGCGCGGCATCGGCGAGCCCGTCATAGCGGGTCCCGGCTTCGAGCTTGCTGAAGCCCGTCCGGATGGCGTCGTCGGTCAGCGACGAGATCCACAGTCGTTTCGTGGGCTTGTCGCACGCGGCCGCCTCGACGATGAGCCGGAAGATGAGCTCACCTTCGCGCCCTGCGTCCGTCGCGCAGACGATGCTCTCCACCTTGTCGCTGTTCAGGATGTTTCGGATGACCTCGAACTGCGATTTGGTCTGGTCGAGCACCTGCACCGGCCAGCGCTTCGGCAACATCGGCAGGAGGTCCCGCGCCCACCGCTTCCACGCCGGGTTCATCTGGTGCGGCTCGCAGAGCGCGACAAGGTGACCAATCGCCCACGTCACGATGTAGCCATTGCCGTGAAGGAACCCATCGCCCTTCTTGGTCGCCCCGAGCACGGACGCAATGTCCCGCGCGACGGACGGCTTCTCCGCAACGACGGCGACGCTCATGGGCAGCCCCAGCGAGTCGGGGCGGGGCGGCGTCGGGAGGGGAGGTTCACGGCGCGGACCATAGCGGATGGGGGGCGAGGGTCAACGCTCGGAGTTGGCTCTCTTGATGTGATTGGGCTCGCGCGTGGGTGTCTAGGAGCCTGCTTTTTTTCGGACCGAGCGGGCCGAAGCGATGTCGCGCGGAGCAACGAGGCTGTCGAGTGACGCCCAGAGGGTACCCCAGAGCTACGTGAGGACGTATTGCAGACAGTTTACGCCGCTCCCGTGCGGCAGCGCTAAGGCCGGCGACGGGAGAACAGCAGCAGGCTCCTAGACCCGCCAGCGTCTCACCCGATCGAGATCCGCTTCTGAGTAATCTTCGCGAGATCCCCCTCGCCCAGCCCCATCTTCGCGGCGCCCTCGATGAAGCGGGGTGCGCGGGTGCCGTTCCTGGCTTCCCAGACGGAGTCCATGCCCTTCTCTTTGCGGATGTTTTCCACCCACTCGAGGATGACGCGGTCCATGGCGACGGGGTCAGTTGTAATGGCGATCTCGTTGTGGGCGACGCGGAAGCGCTTGTCCTGCGGGCCGCCGTTGTAGAGCACGCGCACGGCGTCGCAGATGATGAGCTTTACTTTGCCGCCGAGGTCCGGGTGTGAGTAGACCCGCGGGATGTTGCACTTGCCGTCGTGGAAGCACGTGGGCTTGCACTTCTCACGGCTGCAGTGGAAGTGCGGCACGGTCTCGATGTTGCCGTAGGCGACATTCTTCAGCGCGCCGGTGACGCCCGTAAGGTCGTGGTCCTTCGGGACACACACGTTGATGACCGCCGTCACCTGACGCGCGATCTTGGCGAACTTGGCCGTCGTCTCCCGGTCGCGGCGGTCGCGCCCTTCGACCTTGGTCTCCTCCTCTTCGTAGCCGAGCGTCTTGTGGTAGTGCACCGGGTACTGGCCTGAGCGCGCCTTGCCGCCGGGCCCAAGCGCCCGGAAACCGCCCGTCTTCATTCTGGATTGGTACTGATCGTAGATGATGATCTTGGTCTTCGGGACCCCGACCGCGTGAACCGCGTCGGCGATCGCGAAGGCTGTCGCCGGGTTCACCGACGAGTAGGGCGAACCCAGGGTGTTGATCTTGATGCCGACGATGTCGGTCTTCTTCACGAAGCGGCCCATCGCGGCGGCCAGCGTGGCCTCACCCGTAAACTCGAGCAGCGCCTTTTCGACCATGGTGCGGACCACGTCGTCGTTGGTCTTGATGATGTCGGTCGTCGCGCCGGAGTGATGAACGCGCAGGACCTGCCCGCGCCCACCCACGGTCTTGGCGTGCGCCTCGAGCGGTGCGCCCATCGTCACGGCCGCGACCCCGAGCGCCGTCGTCGTCAGGAAGCCGCGGCGAGTCGTTCCGATCGCGGCCGAAGTGTCTGCTGAGTTTCCTGCCGATGTGTCAGGGTTTGCAACGTCGGGGAGGGCGTCTTTCCGGTCGTCTATCATGGGCTCCTCAGGCGCGCGTCAGCGCGGTTCAACCCGTACATCCTGACGAAGCGCACCCCCTGAGGTCAACGGGGCAAATCGCCACTATGGCAACGTCCCGGTCGATGGTTTTGGGCGCCATTGGGCCGGCGATTCGATCTCGACGATCCCACGGGCCCCATTGCGGAAGGTTAGAAGACGGGCGTAGAGTTGAAATGGGCCCGGCCCAGGAGACAGCAATGAGTGTGTTCGGACGTGTTGGAGCCTCGCTCCTATTCTTCGTGGCAGTGACCTCGTGCGACGGCGGCACCGAGATCGTACGCGAGGTCCCTTACTTCCCGGACACCGGCGGCTCTTCCGACGGCGACGACGATCAGGACACGAGCCCGGGCGACGTGTACTACGCCGCCGTCGCTCCTGAGCTCTATCAGCTGACCCACAACCGCGGCCCGGTCGCCGGCGGCACCATCTTGGGCCTCACGGGCGCCGGCTTCCGCGACGGTGTGAAGGTCAAGTTCGGCTCGAACGACGGCCAAGTGCTCGGCGTCAGCGACGCGGGCCACCTCGTCGTGAAGACCCCCGCGGGGGTCGCCGGCGCGACCGACGTCACCATCGTCAACCTCGACGGCGGCACCACGATCTTTGCGCGCGCCTTCACCTACTACGAGCCCGATCCGAACGCGCCCTCCAGTCCCGCTCTGCTCGAGACGATCCCGAGCGCCGGCCCCAGCACCGGCGGCACCGTCGCGCTCCTCCGCGGCTCGAACTTCCAGACCGGTGCCGTCTTCTTCATCGACTGGAAAGTCATCGCCAGTGCGTCCGTCACCTCCGTCGAGAACGCGACCATCGTCACACCGGCCCTCGATGTCGGCGCCGTCGATCTCGCCGTCACGAACCCAGACGGCCTCTCGGCACAGCTCGACGCCGGCTTCTCCGTCTTTGCTCCGACCAGCGGCACCGAAGAGACCAAGCGTCCGCAGATAACCGGCGTCGATCCGTCCGCGGGCTCCGTCGAGGGCGGCCTCACCGTCACGGTCACGGGCTCGTACTTCACGCAGGGATCGAAGCTGCTCATCGGCGGCCGCCTCGCCCAGACCTGGACTGTCACCTCCGAAGACAAGGGCACCTTCGTGACCCCGCCTCATGACGCCGGGCTCGTCGACATCGTCATCACCGATTCGCAAGGCAACTCGGGCGTCCGCCAAGGCGGCTTCCTCTACTTCGTGAACCCGCCCGTCATCTACCGCGTCGAACCCTCCTCGGGCCCTGTCGACGGCGGCAACACGGTCACCATCCAGGGCAAATTCCTGAGCCAGGGCATGACCGTCCTCATCGGCGGCAAGCCGTGCACCGCCGTCGTCGTCGGCGCGGGCGACGGCACGGGCACCACCTCCACGTTCGCGACCTGCACTGCCCCCGAGGGCGATGGCCCCGGCCCGGTGACGGTCGAGGTCGGCAACCCCGACGGTCTTGGTGGCCAGCTCCCGGGCGGCTACACCTACCTCAGCCCAGCGCCGAAGATCGACGCCGTCGAGCCCGAGACGGGCTCCCTCGAAGGAGGCTACCTCGCTGTCATACAGGGTCAAGACTTCCTTCCCGGATCGACCGTCAGCTTCGGCGACACCGACGTGGAGGTCGTCGCCGAGAGCCCGAAGGCCCTCACCGTCCTCGTGCCGGCAGCGAACGCCGCAGGCCCCGTCACCGTCACCGTCAAGGCGACGGATTGGCCCACGGCCTCCCTCGCCGCCGCCTTCACCTACGTCGCGCCGGGCAACCCGGTCCTGACCGGCCTCTCGCCGATGTCCACGGCCACCGTCGGCGGCCAGCTCATCGCCATCTCCGGCACCGACCTTCGCCCCGAGTCGACCCTGTGGTTCGGCAGCCTCCCCGCAGTCTCGACGCAGTACGGTGGTCCTCTCGGCATGGGCGTCGTCGCGCCGCCGCACTCGGCCGGAACGGTCGACGTCGTCCTCAAGACCCCGGGCTATCCCGACAGCACGCTCACCGGCTTCGCGTTCGTCGGCCCGAACCCGCCCGCCCTCTCGACCGTTACGCCGACGTCGGGCCCCGTCGACGGCGGCATCGTCGTCGCCATCGCGGGCCTGCACCTCCGCGGTGACTCTCAGGCGTGGTTCGGCGGCAGCCCCGCGACGACGGTCGCTTCCGGTGACGGCGGCCTCGCCGTCCTGCTCCCGAGCCACGCGCCGGGCCTCGTCGACATCGTCGTCAAGACCCCGGGCTTCGCCGACGCGACCCTCACGGCCGCGTTCACCTACCAGGCCCTCGGCAACCCCTCTCTCACGTCCATCGCCCCGGCCAGCGGCCCCTCCGCCGGCGGCGTCGTCGTCGCCGTCGCGGGCCAGAACCTCCGCCCGACCTCGCAAGTGTGGTTCGGCAACGTGCCAGCCACCACGAGCTACTACGCGGGTCCGAACGGGCTCGGCGTCGTCGCCCCACCCGGCGCTGCCGGCAAGGTCGACGTCCGCGTCTCCACCCCCGGCCTCCCCGACGCCTACTTGACCGCGGCCTTCACCTACGTCGCCCCACCGCTGCCCGTCATCACCTCCATCCAGCCCCCGTCGGGCTCCACGGCGGGCGGTCTCATCGTCATCGCGGGCGAGAACCTGCCAGACGTCATCACGGTCAAGGTCTGCGGCGTCACCGCGCCCAACGCCGACGTCGTCAGCCCCGGCGCCGCGCTCGTCACCCTCCCGGCGCACGGCCCAGGCACGTGCGACGTCGTCATCTCCGGTGCCGGCTTCCCCGACGCCGTGCTCAAAGACGGCTACACCTTCGTCGCGACTGACGTACCAGGGATCACGGCCGTCGAGCCGCCGTCGGGCCCCTCGGCGGGTGGTGTGCTCATCTCCGTCAGCGGCGTCGGCCTCCGCCCGGACAGCCAGGTCTGGTTCGGCGGCGTCCCGTCGACGCCCGTCCATTTTGGCGGCGAGAACGGCCTCACCGTGCTGCTCCCGGCCCGTGCCGCGGGTGCCGTCGACGTCGTCATCAAGACACCGGGCGAGCCCGACGCCGTCCTCTCGGCCGGCTTCACCTACGTCGCGCCCGCGGCACCGAAGCTGCTCAGCGTCACGCCGGCCTCCGGACCGACCGAAGGCGGCACCGTCGCGGCCGTCGTCGGCGAGAACCTCCGTGAGAACTCGCAAGTGTACTTCGGTGGCACGGCTGCCAGCACTAGCTACTACGGCGGCGCGTCCGGTCTCGGTGTCGTCCTCCCGGCCCATGTGGCCGGCGTGGTGGACGTGGTCGTGAAGACCCCCGGCTTCGCTGACTCGAAGCTCACCGGCGCCTTTGCGTACGTCGAGCCCGGCCCGCCGTCGGTCTCGGCCGTCATCCCGGCGCTCGGCCCGACGACGGGCGGCATCGCGGTCCTCATCCAGGGCAATGACCTACGCCCGTCGTCCACCGTGACCATCGGCGGCGTCTCGGCGCAGACCGTCTTCAGCAGCCCGACCGGCATCGGCGTCTTGCTCCCGCCCGGATCGGCCGGCCCCGTGGAAGCCCGCGTGAAGACGACCGGATTCGCCGACGTCGTGCTCCCCGGCGGCTTCGTCTACGTCGCGCCACAAGCGCCCACCGGCGACGCGCCCGTCGTCGCGCAGATCGTTCCGGCCACTGGCCCGACTACAGGCGGCGGCTGGGTGCTCGTCAAGGGCTTCGGCTTCCCGAGCGCCCCCAAGGTCCGCTTCGGGACCGTCGCGGCCACTGACGTCATCGTCATCGGCTCCGACACCCTCTCGGTTCGGGTCCCGGCGGGCACCATCGGCGCGAAGGACGTGACGGTCGAGTCCGCTGTCAACGGCGCGACCTCCGTGCTCCCCTCGGGTTACACGTACTATGACCCCGCCTCGGCAGGTCCGGGCCCCCACCTCTCGACAATGAAGCCCGCACTTGGCCCCATCGCGGGCGGCACGCTCGCTTGGCTCGGTGGCACCGGGTTCTCGACCGGCGCGCTGGTCTTCCTCGACGGCCGTCCCGCCACGGGCGTCACGGTCGCGAGCGGCACGACGCTCACGGCCTTCACGCCGACTGGCTCGCTCGGGCCAGCGGACGTCTCCATCACCAACCCCGACGGCCAGTCGGCCACGCTCAACGCCGGCTTCGTCTACACCGCAAAGGCCAACGCCATCACCCTCACCGGCGCGCTCCCCGGCCAGGGCTCGGTCGCGGGTGGCAACACCGTCACGGTCACGGGCTCGGGCTTCTCGCCCGGCGTCATCGTCTTCTTCGACGGCGTCCCCGTCGGCTCGACCCTCAAGGGCCCGGGCACGTTGCAAGTCACGACGCCGGCGCACTCCCCCGGCCTCATCGACATTCACGTCACCGCACCTGACGGCCGGACGGCCGCGCTCGGCGACGCCTACAACTTCATCCTCCAAGCGCCCTTCATCGCCGCGGTGACCCCGGCTTACGGCAAGCCATCCGGCGGCACACAGGTGCTCATCTCCGGCCAGGGCTTCCACCCGAACGCCTCCGTCTCCTTCGGTGACAAGCCAGCCCAGGTCGTGAGCGCCACCGAGACCCTCGTGACCGCGATCGCCCCGGCGCAAGCCGCCGGCCTCGTCGACGTGACGGTCTCCAACCCCGACTTCCTCTCGAGCACACTCGAGGACGGCTTCACCTACACCGATGGCGTCCCCGGCGACTCCGTTCAGATCGCGTCCGTCCACCCACCCGTCGGCCCCTCAGCGGGCGGCACGGTGCTCACGGTCACCGGCAGCGGCTTCGAGCCCGGGCTCGCGGTCCTCTTTGGGACCGGCGTCGGCACGTCGGTGATTGTCCTCGACTCGAGCACGCTGCTCGTCACGACGCCCGCCGGCACGCACGGCCCTGTCGATCTCCAGATCGTGGTCCCCGAGGTCGGCAGCGCCACTCGTAAAGCGGCGTTCTTCTACGTCGACGGCTTCATCCCCGGCCAGAACCCGACCCTCGTCGCCGTTCGCCCGGCGGTCGGCCCCACGGCCGGCAAGAGCGTCATTCGCCTCGACGTGGCCCTGAAGACCGGCAGCGCGCCCATTACGGCCGTCTACATCGACGGCGAGTCGCGGCCCATTCTCGGCGGCGACGCCACCCACGTCGTCGTCGAGACGGCCCCGCATGCCGCCGGCGCGGTCCCAGTCGCCATCCGCCTCTCCAGCGGCTACGCCGACGTCCTCGAGAACGGCTTCACGTACTACACACCCGCCCCCGGCATCGTCGGCCCGACCCTGGCCTCCATCGCGCCCATCGACGGCTCCACCGCCGGCGGCGCCGCCGTCACGCTCACCGGCAGCGGCTTCGGCAGCGGCCCGCTGGCTTTCCTCGGCTACTCTGGCATGGCCGTCGTCGGTGCCACGTCCGGCACCATCAGCGCCATCACGCCGCCCCATGCGGCCGGCCTCGTCGACGCCGTCGTCACGCGCGCCGACGGCTTCAGCGCCGTCCTGAAGAGCGCCTACGGTTACTCGTCACCGGCCCCGGCCCTGACAGCCGTCTTCCCGACCACCGGCAGCAAAGCCGGCGGGCTGACCGCCGTGGTCTCCGGCAGCGGGTTCGTGACCGGCGCTCAGGTCTTCTTCGGCGGCGTCCAGGCTACGGGCGTCGTCGTCCTCGACAGCGGCATCCTTCAGCTCACCACCCCGGCGGTCTCCAGCGCCGGGACCGTTGACGTCCAGATCGTGAACCCTGACGGCAAGAGCGCCACGCTCACCGCCGCGTTCGCCTACATCGACTCGAACTTCACCAAGCCGCCCCCGAAGGTCACGGCCCTCGTCCCGGCCAACGGCCCCTACCAAGGCGGCACCGTCCTCGCGGTCTACGGTCAGGCGATCCAGCCCGGTGCGAAGGTCCTCTTCGGCGGCAAGCCGGCCATCGTTCACCTGCTCGAACCCGGCCTCGCGACCATCACGACGCCCGCCGGCTTCATCGGCAAGGTCGACGTCACCATCTTGAACCCGGACGGCCAGGCGGGCACCCTCCCGGCGGCCTTCACCTACCTCACCGCCGTGCTGCCCGCCCCGCAGCTCCTCGGGATCACCCCGAAATCAGGTCCGGAAGTCGGCGGCACGGCCGTCATCTTCACCGGCAGCAAACTGACTGGCGGGGGTACCGGGTTCATCGGCTACCGACCGGTCTCGAGCTGGACCGTCCTGAACTCCTCGATCGCCACCGGCACCAGCGTCGCTGGCGAGCCCGGCCCGAAGAACATCGTCGTCACCAACGGCGACGGCCAGTCCTCGACCCTGGTCAATGCCTGGGACTACGTCGGCGCGCCGCGCATCGACAGCTTCGATCCCGACATGGGCGCGGTCGTCGGCGGCAAGGTCGTCAACATCGCCGGCAAGAACTTCAGCGCTCAGGCGCAGGTGACCATTGGCGGCAAGCCCGTCGCAACCATCGACGTGCTCTCCTCCTTCGTCATCCGCGTTCAGACCCCGCCTGGCACACCTGGCCCCGCCGAGGTGAAGATCCTCAATCCGGACGGCCAGTCACACACCGCTGCAGAGCCGTACCTCTATGTGCTCCCGCCCCAGCTCGACAGCCTCTTCCCGCCCCAAGGCAGCGAAGACGGTGGTACGCCCATCATCCTTCGCGGCGAGGACTTCCTCCCGGGCGCGGTGGTCTACTTCGGTGACGAGCCCGCAACGGCCGTCGTGCACGTGAACGACGGCGAGCTGGTCCTCATCGCGCCCCCGGGCCTCGCCGGCGCCGTCAACGTGATGGTGCAGAACCCAGATGGCCAGTCCGCCATCCTTTACAATGCCTTCGACTACGTGGACCCGTCGACCATCGGGCCGGACCCCGTCATGACCGGGCTGCGTCCGCCGACCGGCCCAACCAGCGGCGGTACTTGGGGCCTCGGTGACGGTCAGTACGTCCAGACCGGCGCGTGGGCGCTCTTCGGTACGACTCCGGTCGCCGACTTCGAGACGATCTCTCCGACCTTGTGCCGCTGGGTCTCCGCGCCCGCGATCGCCGCTGAGGTCGACGTGACGGTCCTCAACCCCGACGGCAGCTTCGGCGTCCTCCCCGCCGGCTTCACCTACGTTGACGACGACGCGCTCGATGCGCCGCCGTTCATCACGTCGATCAACCCGCCGTCCGGCGCGACCTCGGGCGGCACGCCCGTCAACTTCTTCGGCACCGAGCTCGACGCGAACACGCTGGTGTTCTTCGGAGACGACCCGGCCGCCGGGATCACCTACTCGGCCCCGAAGCTCATCGCGACCACCCCTGCGCACGGCAAGGGCTCAGTCGACGTCATCGTGACCGACGCCGAAGGCCAGACCATCATCATGGCTGATGCCTTCAACTTCGTGCCGCCGCCGAGCATCACCTCCGTGACGCCCATCTCCGGCCCGAGCAGTGGCGGCACCTTCGTCACCGTGAACGGGACCGAGTTCGTCAAAGGCGCGACGCCGGGCGGATCGACCAAGGTCTTCGTTTGTGTCAGCGCCATCTACAACGACGGGTGCGTCGCCGCGAACATCGCTACGACCAACGTCGTCAGCGCGACGAAGCTGACCTTCGAGACCCCCGTGCAGGTGCCCGGCGGATCCGACGTCGTCGTCGTGAACCCAGACGGCCAGATGGCCTTCCTGGCGAGCGCCTTCTTCTTCACGCCGCCTCCGAAGATCCTCGGCGTGAACCCGCAGACCGGGAGCACGCTGGGTAAAGAGATCGTGACGATTTCGGGCACCGGCTTTCAGGTCGGCGCGCAGGTCACCTTCGCGGGCCAGAAGGCCACCGGCGTCCAAGTCCAGAACGCCACGACCCTCATCTGCACGACCCCGGCCGCCGTGCCAGGGCCGGCTGTCGTCACGGTCACCAACCCCGACCTGTCGAGCCACAGCCTCGGCGGTGGCTTCCTCTACATCAAGCCGCCGAAGGTGCTCGCCGTCTTCCCGACGGTGGGCCCGGAGACGGGCGGCACCGTCGTGACGATTCAAGGCGACGGCTACGTCGCGACCTCGCGCGTCTTCTTCGGCGCGGTCGAGGTCCCGACGGCCAATGTCCAGTGGGAGTCGGAGAACGTCATCAAGGCCAAAGCGCCGCCCGGCGTCGGGCCGGTGGCCATCAAGATCCAGAACCCGGACGGTCAGATTGGCTCGCTCGGCGGCGCCTTCGTCTACGTCCCGGTCATCCCGGCACCGCAACCGGTCTCCGTCACGCCGTCCTTTGGTACCGACTCCGGTGGGTATGTGCTCCAGATCACGGGCAACAACTTCCTCGAAGGTGCACAGGTCAGCCTCGGCTCGGACACCATCGGCTGGGTCAACGGGTTCAACCCCATCGTGAAGAACGCCGGGACGCTCATCGTCGTCACGGCCCCAGCGCACCCCGCCGGCGTCGTCAATGTGCGCGTCACCAACACCGACGGGCAGACCGGCTACATCCAAAACGGCTTCGAGTTCATCGAACCGCTCGGCCTCCCCGGCCTCGCGTTCGCGGGCATCGAACCCAAGCGTGGCCCCGCTCTCGGCGGCTACCCGGTCACCATCTACGGTCAGGGCTTCAAGCAAGGGATCAAGGTCTTCTTCGGGAAGAACGCGACCTCTGATTGGACGGAAGCGACGCCCGTCGTGCGCCTCGGGCCGACCATCCTGCGCGTCACTATGCCGGCCTACGCAACGAACGGGAAGGTTGACCTGCGCATCTCGAACCCTGCCGTCGGTGGCTTGGCAGACGAGATCGTGGCGCCGCTCGCCTTCACCTACGGTCAGACGGTGGTTCTCGTGCCGAAGGGCCAGCGCCTGCCGATCGACACCGTCTACGACGACCAGCAGACGCTCCTCTTCGACGCCAACGGCGACGGGCTCGACGACCTCTTCGTCACGCACGTCCACGGGCCACCGGAGCTCTACATCAACACCGAAGACACGGATGGGATCCCCGGGCAGCTCATCGACCAAACTGCGGTAGGTATGCCGAGCTATGGCAACTATCTGTATGCCGTCCACCCAGTCGCCTCGGACGTCGAGGGTGACGGTGACCTCGATGTGGTGTTCCTCTACGGAGCTCACTCCTCACAGAGCCTAGGATTGTACAGAAACCGCGGCGACGGCACCTTCACCTTGGAGGACAAAGCCGATACGGGTATGAACAACCCGAAAGGCATGGCCATCGGTGACCTCAACTGCGATGGCGACGACGACGTGATCATCGTGGGCGACGGCAACAACGTCATCATGACTGGCGATGGTCGCGGCACCTGGCGCGTCCAAGCGGGCGTGCTCCCGGCCCACAGCGAACCGTCGCGGGGCGTCGCGCTGTCGGACGTCGACCATGACGGCGATCTCGACATGATCGTCGCCAACGAGAGCGCGGTGCAGAACCGCCTCTACTACAACAATTGTAACAACACGCCGCTCGCGCCGACCTGCACCTTCGACGTGCCGGGCTGCACCCACAAGGTCTACGACGGCCACCGCTACGCGATCTGCACACAAGAGACCAAGGCGAACTGGGACGCCGAAGACAAGTGTTCGCTCTACGGCTACCACCTCGCCACCTTGAACAATCAGGGCGAGCAGGATTTCCTGCGGGCGAACTCCGGCACGAACGAGCTGTGGCTCGGCTTCAAGGAGGTCACGAACGAACACAACTACTTCTGGCCTTGGGGCACGTCGGCCTACACCTTCTGGTGCGGTGGTCAGCCGAACGACAGCAACGTCGACGACTGCGCCCGCATGACGACCAGCGCGACCGGGTGCTGGGACGATGCCTACTGTGGCAACGGCTACCGGTACATTTGTGAAGCGCCGGTTACGGCCGTCTGTCCGGCCGCGTGGGTCTTCTCAGACGCGGCCTACGGCAACGGCAAGAACTTCCCGGTCTCGGGTGCCAACACCCGCGACGTGAAGTTCGCCGACGTCAACGGCGACGGTTGGGACGACGTCATCCTGGTGTCCTACGGGCAGTCGACCCGCATTTACATCAACAACAACGGTAACTTCCTGAACGACACCGGCACGCGCTTCCCGCAGACCGAGACCCTCACTCAGGCCATCCGCGTCGACGCGACCGACGTCGATCTCGACAACGACCTCGACCTCATCGTGCTGAAGCACCAGGGCAACAATCGCTTCTGGCCGTGGATCTACCTGAACGACAAGGCTCAGGGCGGTATCGGCAGCTTCACCAACGCCAACCTCACGAACTTCCCTGCCTACCGCGGCGAAGACAGCGTCGAGATCGCGGTCGGCGACCTGAACGGCGACCAGCTCCCCGACGTCGTTATCCTGAACGAGGACCACCAAGACTGGCTGATGCAGAACCACGGCTTCGCCGAGAACAAGTCGATGACCGATCAGAACCGTGTGCCGATTGGCGCCTTCGCCAATAACACCCAGCTCGGCATCCCAGAACAGACCGCAGACGCCTACGCCTCGGCCGTAGGTGACATCGACGATGACGGCGACCTCGACATCGTCATGTGTTTCACCGACTCGGCGCTGCTCCCGGCGGTCTGGGTCAATGACGGCATCGGCAACTTCTTCGACCTCACGACGGCGCGGATCCCCGCGGGCGTCGCCTGCGAGTGCTTCGGCATCGACCTCGTCGACGTCGACA
>CANMLD010000041.1 GCA_947498315.1 Pseudomonadota bacterium
CGGCGACACCATCGGGGGAGGCCGCGTCTTCGGGTCGCTGGCGTGTGACCCCGTGGGGACCGCGCTTGGGGCCGCTCCCGAACGACTCTATCGCTTCACGGCCGACCGGGCTACGACCGTCCGGTTCAGCGTCGAGAGCGATGTGTCACTACAGCTCGCAGTCCTTGGGGACGGCTGTGACGACAGGGTCTGCGTGATCGGGCGGCCGTGGGAGGCGAGCGTCGTGGTCGCCGAAGGAGAGAGCCGGACCGTGCTCGTCGACGGGCTCGAGGGCGAGAGTGGCAGCTTCCGGCTCCGTGCTGAATGCTGCACCCCCTCGTGCACGGGCAGGACTTGCGGCGATGACGGCTGCGGGGGGAGCTGCGGAGCTTGTAGCGGGGGCGAGGTGTGTAGCCTCGGGACCTGTAATGTCGCCACGTGCAGCCCGAGCGAGACGCTCACTTGCGGCGGCTCCCTCTCCAACGTGGGTTCGAGCGGTCCGGGGAGCTCATCGACCATCCCGGCGACGAGCTGCAACGGCTACGACTACAGCGGCCCTGAGCAGGTCTACCTCTTCGAATCGGACTTCGAGGGCACTCTCGTCGTGCGGCTTCCGCAGTGGGACGCCTCCGAAGAGCTCGATGTCTCGCTCCTCCGCGATGGTGGCGCCGGTTGCGATCCCGCGACCTGTGTCGACTCCGGGATCGAAGGGGCGAGCACGTCGGTCTCGGTAGGTGACCGTATCTTCATCGTGGTCGACGGCTATGACGGCAATACATCGAAGTTCGACCTCACAGTCGACTGTTGTCTCCCCGACTGCGCTGGAAGGGAGTGCGGCGACGACGGGTGTGGTGGGAGTTGTGGCACGTGCGGTGAGTCGATCTACTGCAACAAGGACACTGGGCAGTGCGAAGACGTGGTCTGCACGCCATCGGCGGAGCTCGCGTGCGGTCAGGCCCTGTCCGGCGTGTCGTCGGATGGTCCTGGGTCATCGAACGTCCTGTTCACCTCCGGCTGCGTTGAACAGGACTACAGCGCCCCCGAGCAGGTCTACTCATTCGTTGCGCCGAACGCCGGCACCTACCGCTTCAACCTTCCGCCTTTTGACGCCGATGAGGACCTCGACGTCTTCGTCCTCTCCGATCAGGACGGACTCTGTAAACCCGAGAACTGTTTGACGTTTGGCTTTTCGGACGCCGTGGTGGACCTCGACGCCGGCGAGCGCGTGTACGTCGTCGTGGACGGCTATCAGGGCAATGTCTCTGAGTTCAACCTATCGGTCGACTGTTGCGATTCGGATTGCGGGGCGCGCGTCTGCGGGCCGGACGGGTGTGGCGGATCGTGTGGCGCCTGCCCGGGTACCAAGGCGTGTTCGTTCGATGGGACCGCCTGCGTCACGATTACGCCGGGTGACAACGACGTTTGCGCTACAGCTGCGGTCATCGAAACGCTACCGTTTGAGACAGGGCTCGACACGACGGCGGCGTCAGACGACTACACCGTCGGCGGCGTCACGGGCTGCGTCGATCAGTACGAGGGTGGCCATGATCTCATCTGGATCTACACGCCGCAGGTCTCTGGCCCCATCTCAATCAGGCTGCTCCCGGCTAGCGACTCGGACGAGGTTTGCAACCCGGCCGCTCCGGATCCATCCTGTTCGCCGAAGATCGTCTACGTCACGGAGGCGTGCCCAGACGTCGCCTCCGCCTGCATCGCTGCCAACGACTACTACCTCTCGCCGCTGACGTCGCTGTCGGTCAACACGGTGGCCGGTGTGCCGCTCTTCATCGTGGTCGATGGCTTCGATGCCAATGAAAACGGCGTGGCGACCTTGCGCGTGGAGTGACGGCGGTCCATTCGAAGGCGGCCATCAGCGGTCGAGTAGCCCAACCGACGCCATGGCGCTCAGTCGACTCATGGTCACTTCGCGCGCCACGTCGAGGACGAGCTCCGGATCAAGGGTCACCTGCTCGTCCACGTGAAGCACGAGCTCGCCTTGACGCACAGCGTCAGCGACGGCCTCGGCGATCCCCTGGAGGTCCCGGGTCCCGTCGGCGGCGCGCAGAAGTACCCGATCGACATTCTGGGCTTCGACGCGTTCTAGGTAGGCGTTCGAGACTCGATCGTCGCCGCGGGTGGCCTCCCAGCGGGCAAGCCGGTTCGCGCGGGGGTGCTCGCTCAACTGGGTGACAACGGGGATGTGTCGCGGCAGCACGTCGACGATCCCGAGCGCGAAGAACTCCACTAAGATGACGCAGAAGCCCCCGAAATCCGTAGTGGTTCGACGCCGAAAGGACTTCATCCGTGCTCGGGCCTGCACGAAGAGGGTCTCGACCCCGAGTGCGGTGGGGTAGGCGCTCTCGAGCTCGAAGAGGGCTGCTTTCACGATGGGGTCGTTCGTCGTCACCTCGAGCTCGTCGCGCGTGACGGCGACCGTCGGCTTTCGGCGGTCGAAGTCCACGCCGTCCTTCAGCCGTGACTGCATCAGCAGCTCCGTTCCGGTGAGGATGGCGATGGCCATCGCGGGGGCGGAGGAGCCGTCGCCCACGGTCAGAGGGAGCTGTTCATGGGTCAAGAGCGTGCGCCGAAATCCGGCGCAGCGGATATGGTCGATGAGCTGTTGGAAGCGGACGGGCTCGTCTTCGAGCGTCTTCAATGCCTCGTGGAAGACTTGCGGCATCCGCGCGGGCATGACTTCGCCGTGATCGGCTTCGCCGAGGTATTGCAGCGATGCGGCGGCCGCTGACCCAAGGAACTCGGTCACGTAGAGAGGTCGGTTGATAGGCGCGTAGTAGTCGTGGAAGACGTAGGCGTCGGCGGACTCGTCGAGGTTCTCGGCGGTGCGCTTCAGGAGCCGCCCGTAGAGCGACACGTCGGTGTCGATGCCCTTGATGATGAAGTCGAGCATGAGCCGGCCCTGCTCGATCTGCGTCTCAGGTTCCTCGAAGCGTTCGCCGTGCCAGCGAAGGATGTCGCGGGTCTGTAGCCGGTAGTACCAGCCGGGCAGGGCGTTGTAGCTGACGTAAGCGACGCCGTTCGGCGCGAGGTGGCGGCGGATCGCGTCGAGCATCGCGCGCCGAGCTTCATCCGTTATCCACGAGTAGACTCCGTGCGAGATGATGTAGTCGAATGTGCCGACGTCCGGGAGCGCCTCGACGGGCGCCGCCAAGAAGGTCAGGTTATCGAGTCCGAGATGCACAGCGGCGGCGCGGCCCTCCTCCATGATCGTGTCCGATAGGTCCACGCCAAGAAAGCTCGCCCCGGGCACGTGATGCGCCATCGCGACGATGTTGGCGCCTGACCCACAGCCGATCTCGAGGACGCGCGCCGTCGCGACGTCCGGCGGCACGAGTCCACGGAGCCGGGCCACCATCGCAAGTCGGTCGGGGTGCGTCAGTCGATAGACCCGGCTCGTATACTTGACGGTCTCGTAGCGGGCCCGCAGGCGGGTCGTATCGATCTCGCCATCGGGCGAGCTCGTAGAGGTAAGGGTGTCGCTCACAGGGGGACTCTAAACTGAAGTGAGCTTGCCTCCAACCCACCGCAGGCGGAGCGTCGCGTTGACCGGCTTGTCTTTCGCGCCGAAGGAGGGTTCACTCGCACTATGGCACAGCGAACCGTCTTCCCCCTCCTACCGAACATCGCCGACGCGCAATACATCGGGATTGTTCAGTCATTGTTCGCCGAGCTCCACCGCTCGGGCGGGGCGGTCCCCTTCAAGACCTTCCGCGACTGGGCCAAGGAACGAAACCTCTACAACAAGGAGGAGTTCGAAGACCTGCTCAACTTCCTCGGCTGCGACCGCATGCAACCCCCTCCGGGCGAGGTCGTCATCGGTGACTTCGGCAAGCGCTTCCTCGGGACAGAGTCCGTCGAGGGCTACCAGAAGCTGCTCTACCGCTGGCTGCACGCGTGGAACCCGATCTTGGTCAAGGCTGTCTGCGGACAACTCGACGTCGAGTCGGGCGGTCGCCTCCACTCGACCCATGAACTCTATCGCTACATCACGAGCTACGCCTACCCCGGTGCCTATGTCACGCTGCCGTCGTTCCAGAACTGGATCAAGTGGATGGCTGCTTCGGGCCACATCAAATACATCGGGATCCGTTGGGGCCTCGGCGAGCTCGGCAAGAAGGAGCTGCCGGCCCTAAAGAACTTCGATGTGGACGAGTTCCTCGAAGACGAAGCCGACGCGGCCGCGGGTCCGGCGCTCCCCGGTGGCACTCCCCCCGCGACGTCGCCGGCGCCAGCGACGAGGTCGGACGCGGGCGTCAAAGCCGCCGCCGGTGCGCGCGACGACAACCTGGACGAGGACCTCCCTGATGAGCCACCGTCCGCGCCTATCCCGGAGGAGACGCTCGGGCGCTCTGCAGAGACGGTCGACGACCGGTCTCCGGCGACCTCCCAGCGGCCGGTAGCGACGCGAGCGGTACCTGCTGCGTCACTGACGCCAGCGCCGTCGCACGCACCCCCTGTCATGCTCACGGCCGCGGGGCCAGCAAGTCCAGCCTGGTTTCCTGCCGGACCCGTCGTTGATCCAGCATCGGCTGCCGAGCTCGGGTTCACGGCTGTGCAGTATGGTGAGAGCCCTTCTGTCTTCCTCTTCGAGCTTGCCGTTGCGGCGCGCTTCGCCACGAGCGGCATCCCGGGCGTGACGTGGCGTCCGCTCATGCAGGCCCTTCGACGCGAGCGGCTCCTCGCGCGTTACTTGAGCGAGGACCGGCCATTCGAGGACGTGGTGGAGGGCGCGACGTGGCTCGATGCCGACGCTGGCTTCCGCGCGCTCTTCGGCTGGGCGGCGCTCGATGTGATGCGGTTGCGCCGGCTCTTGCGGCTGCACCCGGCGCTGCCGACGCGTCTCGAAGAGCTCAGGCCGGCTGAAACGTTGATGCTCGCGCACGATAAGCTCTTCGCGGGGACGCCCACGGGCGCTGCGTTCTGGCTACATCGTCAGATGGTCTTGCTCGAACTGTGGGACGCGTGAGTCGGACTCTTTGAGGAGAGGCTCCGCGAGAGCCTTTCGCCGTCGTTTTGACTCATCAGGTTGCCACTCAAGGCCTCACCACCTATCCTGTCCTGTGCTGCGCCGGGTCGGCGACAGCGTGCTGCCAGCACCGGTTTAGAAAATACTCTAGCGAGCCCCACGACCCGAGGCGCGACGAGCGCCCTGGGGAGGTCGAACGCCTTTGAAGCAGACGTACAAGACGGTAATTCTCTGGGGCTTCCTCATAGCCCTCTTCGTGCTCATCTACTCGGCCTTGAACGGCACGAGCGCGGGCACTGAGATTGCCCTTAGCGAGTTTTACCATCAGGCGCTCCCTCCGAAGGACGGCGTTACGACGGCAGAGAAACGTGTCAAAGAGGTTCGCCTCCGCGGTAACGACATCGAGGGGACCTATCAGGATGGCGCCAAGTTCCGTACGCGAGGCAACATCCGTCGTTTCGAGAAGGACCTGATCGAGCGCGGCATCAAGGTCACGCACGAGCCAAACGACCAGAATGGCTTCTGGCTCTCCATCCTCGGGACCTGGGTCCCGATGATCCTGCTCTTCGTCATCTTCATCTTCTTCATGCGTCAGATTCAGTCGGGCGGTGGCAAGGCGATGTCGTTCGGCAAGAGCCGGCACCACGTCCTGAACGAGTCCAACAACAAGGTGACATTCAAGGACATCGCCGGCATCGACGAGGCGAAGGAGGAGCTGCAGGAGATCGTTCAGTTTCTGAAAGATCCGAAGAAGTTCACTCGTCTGGGCGGCCGCATCCCGAAGGGCGTCCTCCTCATGGGACCGCCCGGCACGGGCAAGACCCTCCTCGCCAAAGGCGTGGCTGGTGAAGCAGGCGTCCCATTCTTCTCGATCTCAGGGTCAGACTTCGTAGAGATGTTCGTCGGCGTCGGCGCAAGCCGCGTTCGCGACCTCTTCGAACAGGGAAAGAAGAACGCGCCGTGCATCATCTTCGTCGACGAGATCGATGCGGTTGGTCGTCATCGCGGTGCCGGCCTCGGCGGTGGTCATGATGAACGTGAGCAGACGCTGAACCAGCTCCTCGTCGAGATGGACGGTTTCGAGTCCAGTGAAGGTGTCATCATCATCGCGGCCACGAACCGCTCCGACGTGCTCGATCCGGCACTATTGCGACCCGGGCGCTTCGATCGACGCGTGTACGTATCGCTGCCGGACATCGGCGGGCGTGAGGGCATTCTGAAAGTCCACACACGTCGGGTCCCGCTCTCGAAGGACGTCGAGCTCCGCAGCATCGCACGTATTACTCCGGGCTTTTCCGGTGCGGATCTCGAGAACCTCGTCAACGAAGCGGCGCTCCTCGCCGCCCGTCGCGACAAGGAGATCGTCGAGATGGACGACTTCGAGGCGGCGAAGGACAAGGTCGTAATGGGCCCCGAGCGCCGCTCAATGGTGTTGACCGAAGAGTTGAAGCGCCGCACCGCGTACCATGAGGCGGGACACGCGCTCGTCTCGATCAAGACGCCGAACTCGATGCCGCTCCACAAGGTGTCGATCATCCCGCGGGGCCAAGCGCTTGGCGTGACGATGTATTCGCCGACTGAAGAGCGCATGTATGAGACCCGCAGCGAGCACGTCCTCGCCCAGATCGCGACGGCCATGGGCGGCCGTGCGGCTGACGAGATCGCGCTCGGAATCAAGGACACGGGCGCTTCGAACGACATCGAGCAGGCGACTGCCTATGCTCGAAAGTTCGTCACCGAATGGGGTCTGTCGAACCTCGGCCCGGTCAACTACGGCAACAGCGATCAGCCTATCTTCCTCGGCCGCGAGATGCACCGCAGCAACGCGCTCTCGGAATACATGCAGATCCGAATCGACCGCGAAGTCCAGCGCATCGTCATGAACCAGTACGAGCACGCTCGAACGGTCATCTTGGAGTTCCGCGAGGACCTCGACCGTATCGCGCAGGGTCTCGTCGAGTTCGAGACGCTCAGTCAGGAAGAGACCGTCGCGCTGGTCAACGGCACGACCGTCGGCGAGATCCGCGAGCGCCGAAGCGTCCGGAAGGAAGAGAACGCACGTCAACTTGAGGCCAAGAAGGACGCGTCGCCGCCGAAGCCGGAGCTTCGCAAACTGGCGCCGTCGATCGTCCCGCTCAAGCCCGGCAGCGAGTGAGCCACGGGCGGCGCCCGCCGCCGCTCTCATCGTCATGACAACCCCACCCCTTCAGTGGCGCTGTGGCCCTAAGCTCTTCACGCTGGACCGGACGCTCATCATGGGCGTACTCAACGTCACGCCTGACTCCTTCAGCGACGGAGGCCGCACGAGCGTAAGCGTCGCAATCGCTCACGGCAGGGCGCTGGCCGAGGCCGGCGCGGATATCATCGACATCGGAGGCGAGTCCACGCGGCCCGGAGCCACCCCGGTCCCTCAGGAAGAGGAGCTGAGGCGGGTCCTCCCCGTCATTGAAACGCTTGCCGCTGCCGGACTCGTCATCAGCCTGGACACATCGAAACCTGCCGTAGCGAGAGCGGGCCTCGTCGCCGGAGCGACGATCCTCAATGACGTCGGAGGCTTCCGAGACCCAGAGATGATAGCGGTGGCTGCAGAATCGGGCGCCGGCCTGTGCGTCATGCACATGAGGGGCGAGCCCCGGAGCATGCAACAGAGCCCCACCTACGACGACGTCGTCGAGGACGTCGCCCGGGAACTGGCCGCCGCAGTCGCCCGACTGAGATTCGCCGGTGTCGCGGCGGACCGCATCACGGTCGACCCCGGGATTGGCTTCGGTAAGACTCTCGCCCACAACCTCGCCCTCATTCGCTCCGGCCATCTGCTGACGGCCCGAAGCGGTTGTCCGGTCTTGATGGGCGTCAGTCGAAAGTCGTTCATCGGCATCCTGACGGGGCGCCCAGTTCAGGAGCGGGAGTTCGGCACCGCCGCTGCCGTCACGGCGGCCATCCTCACCGGCTCCTCCATCGTTCGAGTTCACGATGTCGTGGCCCAGCGGGATGCCGTGCGGATGGCCGATTCGCTTCGGGCGCAGAACACGGGGTAACGCTGGAGAGGCCAGGCTAATACGCCTCTAGCGGCTTTTGGGGCCTGCTCCCCGTTTAGGTCTGAGTGCTCTCCGCCGGGTCGATTCGCGTCGACCCTGCGGGGCTACAATCCCCCTTCACACACTCTCTGCAGCCCGGAGTGTCTTCGCTGCTTCGTTTGTATTCAAGCGGATGATTCGGTCGTGTCCCCATCACGGGTCACCACCTACGGGTTCATCCCAAACGTCCGAGGAGAGCCCTTTGCTCGACGTCCCAGCTCCTATTCGCGAGGCCCTCGAGGCCCTCTATCGGGCGTTCGCGGAGGTGCCGCGCCCTTTGCACCTCGTCGGCTGCCCGTGCTGTTCCGGTCGCGTGGACTTGGCCCGTCTGGCGGCGGCGCCGCTCAAGGACCTCGCGGAGGAGGACCTCGCGCTTTACGCCGCTAAGGCCATCACCACAGTCGGAGGCGCCACCGACTTCGTTTACTTCGTCCCCCGCTTGCTTGAGCTGCTCGTGTCCAACGCGCTCCGAGTCGACGTCGAGATCGTCCTTGGGAAGCTTGGGCTGGCGGAGCTAGCCAGCTGGCCGCCCGCCTTGAGCGCGGCCGTCGATGGGCTCCTTTGGGCGGAGCTCATCGAGCGCGTTCGGGCGGAGGAGCTTATTCCGATAGACGAGTGGCTCTGCGGTATTGCTCTGGCCACCCCGAATCTGGCCCCTTGGCTGAGGCGACTCTCCCAGGCTGAGCCGCTCGTATTGCCCCCTGTCATCCGCCGGCTCCAGGGACGCCTTCGGACTGAGTGGTCGCCGGGCGCATTTTGGGAAGGCGCGGCCTCGAGCCTGGTACAGCTCCAGAGCTGGATTCGGGAGGCCCCCGGCGGGCGGGAGACGCTCTACGACGAGCGAGGGCTCTTTGCGATCAAGCTCTTGCCCGACGGTGCACTTTGGATCTCGGTCGATCGCGAACGGGGTGCTGGCGTCGTCGAGACGAAGTCGCGCCGTTTGACGGACGCCGAGTCGATGGCCGTGTGGAACGGCGACGCCGAGACGGCCAGGGCGCTCGCGTGGCAGGTCCATGACGGTCACGATGAGGCGCTGGCGAGTGACCCTAAGTGACGACCTGCCATTGCCCTCCTCGACTGCCCCACCGGTTGGGGGCCTTGGCGACTACCGAGTCAGTGTCCTCGCCGCTGAACTCGGGGAGCTCACCCTCGCCCTTGGGTACTCGAAGCTCGACGTCCGGCCACGAATGGGGCGGGATACTGCTGTTAGCCCCAGCGCACCGGGTTCTCGTCTTGCTACGACACGTGCATTGGCGGCGGCCTCGGCTTCTCTCGGTGCGTGGTTCAGTGCGCTGGCGGCGACGCGTGCCGAAAGTGCGTCGTCCCGCGGTGCTCGGGTTTTACGCCGATGCCGGTTGCGGTGCCGAGGTCACCGGTGTCGAGAGCTGCTGCAAGACGTGTGGCCTGAAGGCCTCATGCTACACCGAAGACTGCGCAGAGGCCCTCGGCGCGCTCGACGCATGCGCCATTCCGATGGCGGGTTCATGCGGCAAGGCCTGCGGCACGACCCTGCCCTGAACTTCGAGCGGGCCGGTCGAAAGAGCGATCTAGCGAATGACGTGCCATGGTGGAAGTGCTGACGGTCGAAGTTCTGACGGTCGAAGTTCTGACGGTCGAAGTTCTGACGGTCGACGTACTGACGGCGCATCACGCGGACGGCCCATCACCTAGTCCCATGCCGTTGGCCAGAAGCAAGCGCGATCGCGTAACGCTGGTCGAGCAAGGGGAACCGTCCGATCGCGTGGCCATGTCGTTTGCCTTCGCCAATCGGAGACACGTTCGCGTTTTGTGAGTCGGCGGAGCGGTCTCGGGGCCCCCTTAGAAGTCGTGGCTCACGTCGAGCGTGAGGTTCAGGACCGCGCCTGACGCGCGGTAACCTCCCGTATCATCGGCAGGATCGACCTTGTCGACTCGACGGGGTTCCATGATCGCGGCCTGTACCCCGAGGCCGATCCCGAGGAGCTTCCGGCGCCGCAATATCTCGCTTCGGAAGGTCCACTGAGCGCCCACGGCGAGCATGTGAGTGTCGTTGTCGACGAAGTTGGCGTCCGCGACCGGGCGTGGAAGCGGCGTGGGCCGGTAGGCGTAGCCGGCGCGTAGGTGCCAGTCGTCGAGCTCGAGTTCGACGCCGAGCCTCGTGATGAGGATGTCCTTGGACTGCGTCGGGGCGGCGTCGGCGACTGCGCCGATGAGCGGCTTGACGCCGGCGTTCTCGCCCAGGAGCCCTTTGCCGTCGATGGAGAACGCGACGTCGGGGCTTGGGCTCGGGGCGAGGGACCACATCGCCCACGTGAGGTCCGCCGCGATCGTCAGCGGGTAACGCATCGGGACGCGATAGCTGGCACCGAACGCGATCTGGTGAGGGGTGTAGAGGCTGGTCCCTTGCAGCACGAACTCGAGGCGGCCGAACTCATCGATGTCGGCGGTCACGGGCAGCGTGAACTGGAACTCGAGCTCTTGACGGTAGGCGATGGCGAGCTCGAACCCCGGGAGGGGCTCGACGGCGATCCCGGCGGTGGCGCCGAGTTCGGCGTGCAGGTCGATAGAGAGCTCTTCGTTCTCGAGGCGGCCGTCGACGAGGTCCATCTGAAAGTCGGCGGTGCCGTCGAGGCTCGCGAGGAGCTGAAAACCGGCGCCGAGACGCAGCCAGGGCATGATCTCCACGGCGCCGCCAAAGGTGAGGAGCAGCTTATCGGCGAGGTTGTCGTGGAGGTAGAGCTGCGGGCTGCGGTAGTCGTCGAACTGAGCGCGTGTGAAGCGCAGCAGCGGCAGGTAGAGCGCGAACCCGAGCGCCACCTTGCGATGAAAGATGCCGCCGAGCGGGGCCGAGAGGCCGAGCACGACGCCGATGTTCTGTTCCGGGAGCACCGACGGGTGAGGGCTCTGCGGCAGGTCGCGGTCGACGGTGAAGTGGGGAGAGAGCCAGACGAAGCCGAGGCCACCGTGAGTACGGCGGCGGGAGAGGAGGTCGGCCGGGTTGTAGAAGGTGGCTGCGTAGTCGACAGACGCGGCTGTGAGCGCGCCAGCCATGCCGACCCCTCGCGAGCCGAGCCCGAAGCTGTCGAAGATGGAGGCACGCGCGTCCGTGCTGCCGCTGATGAGTGCGAGGACGAGCGCAACGGCACCCGTCACGGCGCCCGTCAGTGAGGTCCGATGCGTCGATCGCAGGAGGCGTCTCACCCTACTCGGGCAACCGGACGAGGCGCGCGTCCACCCGGTCGCGCGTGATGCCACCGAGGAGAAGGACGGCGCCATCGGTCTCAGCGACCGCAGCTTCGGCGAGGCCCTCCGGCAGCGAGACGTCGAGGGGACGGTGTTCACCTTGGGCGTTCATCACGAGGACCTGCTCGGAGAGGCCTGACGGCGTGAACCCGCCCGCGATGAGCCAGCCCCCCTTCCAGGGGACGACGGCGGCCGCCGATCGGGGCACGTCGAGGCGGAGTGCCGAGCGACGTACCGCCCGTCTGCTCGCGTCGAACTCGGCGATGTCCGCGCTCGGAATGGCCGTGTTGCCGTCGTCGCCACCGATGAGGAGCAAGGTGCCATCGAGGCCGGGCGCCCGGGCCATTCGGGCCCGAGGGGCAGGGAGCGTGGCAGCGAGGGTCGCCGTCGTTCCAGAGGTTGGATCGAAGACGTGGATTTGGTCCGACGCCGCGCCGGCTTCATCCAAGCCGCCGAATAGAAAGACCTTGTCGTGAGCCACGGCGCCCGTCATCGAGTGGCGCTTCACTGGCATTCGAATCGGCAAGACCTGAATCGTGTCCGTGGCGGGCTCGTAGCGCTGCGCGGCGTCCGAGAGCCCGTCGGCGGTTTGCCCGCCGAAGAGGTAGATGGCTTTCGAGCTCGGTACCCACTCTGCCGTGACGCCAGAGGCTGGCGCTTCGAGGGTCACGCCCGCTGTGGTGACGCCATACGCGACGAGGTCGACCCAGACGATCGAGGAGAGGCGCCTTCCACCGGCGTCGCCACCGAAGAGTCCCACTCGGCCGTTCAGAGTCACTACGCCCGCCTGCCGACGGGGCTCTGGGAGCCGAATAGGGATAACGGTCGGGCTCTTGCGGCGACCTTCAGCGGGGAGCGGGATGGCGCCCGTGCGGCCCAGGGTTTCACGAGCGAGATCGGTCGTCAGCCAGGTGAGGAAGGCGTTGGCTGCCGTCTCTCTCTTCGTGAACGCGGTCAGGCAAGCCGGGATGGGGAGCAGCTCTTCGAGGGCGACCGGGACGTCGAGGGGGATCCCCGCGCCGTCGAGCGTACCCCACGACACGTAGGCATCGATGGTCCCGTCCCTGAGGGCCGACGTGGGGTTGCCCGGGATGACGACCTCTCGGGTGCGCTCGAGTCGAGCGCGGGCGAGGAGCCGGCGAGCGGCATCAGGCGCGGTCGAAACGCGACCGTCCGGCAGACCGATGCGGCGCCCCGAAAGTTCAGTAATGGCGGACACTTCGCCTCGTACGGCGCCGGAGACGCTCACGCCGATGGGCAGGAAGCCGACGACCGTCGTGCCGTCGCTGCGAACGACGCTGGCGGCGCGCGCGGCCTCATAGGCGCCCCAGCCCTCGGCCACGAGGACGTCACCGCCGTCGTCGCCCATCCGGCGAAGGGTCTCGTAGAGGTCCTCAGCGACGACGTCGATGGTCACATCAGGGCTGACGGTCGCGTACTTCAGCGCCAGTTCGCGAAAGCTGTTGCCCAGAGACGGCGGGACGTAGACGCGTAACTTCAGCGGGGCCGCAGGGGCGTCCGCGGGGTCACTCTCCCTTCCTGGTTCGCTGTCCGTTCCTGGGTCACCGTCCATTCCCGGGTCACCGTCCGTTCCAGGCTCACCCTCCAAGCCCTCGACGCCAGGCACACCTCCCCGCTCCTCATTGACCGGGGCATTTTGGCCCGACTCGGCCTCGCCCGACTCGGACTCGCTCCCCACCGGTGGCGCGGCCGGTGAGGCGGGAGGCTGCGACGGCGAACGTGAAGGTGTTCCCACGGCCACACCCGCGCCGCCCGGTTCGGTCTCGACCGTCGGCTTCGAACAGCTCGCGAGCGCCAACGAGGCAGTCAGACTAGCCGCCAAACTGGCCGCCAGGAGGCGCGTGTGGACTTGAAGGCACGACCCGCTTCGCAGGCGCGGTGAAGGTGCGACGAGAGTGAGAAGCGGCGTAGGCATCGCCCCGAGCCTAGCAGAACGCGGGGGGCTGGTCCTCTTTTGTAGGGACGCCGAATTCGCCCTCAGGCCGGCGCAGAATTGGGAGTGACTTGCGGCTGTGGTAGGTTCGCGGCCTCGCGCGCGGGGATTGGCCTCTCGTGGCGCTGAGGAAGTGGGGATTCAGATGGCGGGCGAACCGACGCGAGAAGAGACGAGCGCGGGTGGCACCCTCGTCCCGTCGCCAGTGCAACCCGCGCCACGGCATCCCACGGCCATGGTGGACCGACCCGCGCTTTGGTTTCGGCTCCTCGGCTCGCTCTTTCGGCCGGTGCAGTTCGCAGACGACGAGGTTGAGAAGATACAGGGTGCGCATCGCACTGGGCACGTGGTCTTCGTGCTGCGTAGCGAGAGTCTCCTCGACTACCTCTACTTCAACTGGGCTTTCCTCCGTAAAGGCCTGCCGCTTGCGGGCTTCGGACAGGGGATGCCGATGTGGCCTTGGCGCGCCTTACGCAGCGGTGCCGGGCAGCTATGGAAGCGGCTCTTTCGGAAGACCCTGCCCGATGCAGAGGCCGTGACAGACGCGCTCCATCGCGGGCAGCCGGTCTTGCTCTTTCTTCAGCGCGCGCGGTCGGTGTTGCCCTTCGTGCGCCGGACTCCCGTCGATCTCGTTGCCGTTGTCGCAGGGGTCTCTGCACAGTCGGCAGGGGAGCGTGCCCCGACCCCGACCGCCACTCCGGGGACTTCAGACGCACCGATCTTGTTCGTCCCGCTGATGATCGTGTGGGAGCGCGGCCAGAACCGGCTCAAGCGATCGATCTTCGACGCCGTCTTTGGCGACTACGAGACCCCGGGTCGCGCACGAAAGCTGATCAACTTCGTCGGGGGGCACCGCATCGCGTTCGTCCGAGTCGGCGAGCCAATCGGCCCGGTCGCGATGGCGGGCGACGGTGGCGCAGCGACCGGTGGGGTCCCTCCTGAACGCCTCCGGTACGAGCTCGAGTCGGCTTTCCGAGCGGAAGAGCGCGTCATCAAGGGCCCAATCACGAAGACCTCTGCCGACGTGCGCTCCGAGATGATGCGTACCGATGCGATGCAAACCGAGGTCCGGTCCCTCGCCGAGCACACGGGCAAAGCGCCACTCGAGGTCAAGGCAGAGGTCGAGACCAGTCTCGCGGAGATCGCGGCGGACATGCGGCCCGGCTGGGTCGAGTTCATGTGCTACGTGCTGAACTTCGTGTTCGGACGAATCTACGGCGGGCTCGAGGTGGACGATCTCCACGCGGTGCGCGAGACCGCCAAGCGGATGCCGCTCATCGTGCTCCCGTCGCACAAGAGTCACCTCGACTACCTGCTCATCTCCTACTTGTTTTATACTCACGGGATCTTACCGCCACATATCGCAGCGGGTGCCAACCTGAACTTCTGGCCGATGGGCCATATCTTCAGGCACACGGGGGCCTTCTTCATTCGGCGGTCGTTCCGGCAGGACGAGGTCTACTCGCGCACGCTGAAGGCCTACCTCCAGAAGCTGCTCAAAGACGGCCGGTCGGTCGAGTTCTTCCTCGAAGGCACCCGCAGCCGCACTGGCAAGCTGCTGAAGCCGAAGTACGGCCTGCTCGGACACGTCATCGACGCCGTCGCGCATGGGCAGGTCCACGACGTCGCGCTCTGCCCGACGGCCGTCGGATATGAGCTCATCGTCGAGGGGCAGAGTTACGCCCGCGAGCTCAGCGGCGCACGAAAGGAGTCGGAGAGCCTTGGCCAGCTCGTGAACGCGGCGTTGGTCTTGCGAGAGCGCTTCGGTCGCGTCCACGTCAGCTTCGCGCCACCCTTCTCTGTCCGTGAGTTCCTGGCAGAGCAGGGCGTCGACTCGGGTCACGGCTTCACGACGGACGCGCAACGCCGAGAAGTCATGAAGCGAATCGCGTATAAGGTTCTCGGCGGTATCAACGGGGCAGTGCGTGTGACGGCCAGCTCGGTCGTCGCGTGGGCCGTCCTCGGCGCCGCCGACCGCGGCCTCTCTCGAAGCACCATCCACGCTCGCGTCGGCGCCCTCGTGGACTATCTCCTGCGCCGAGACATCGCTCTTGCGTCCGGCCTCTTGACGCTGCTCTCGGTGTCCCGTCTCCCGCTAGTGCGGGCGCCGGCGCTCTCGGACGCTCGCGCCGAGACGCTCGCGGCGCTCGACGGTTCCACGGCGCGCGGCCGTGCCTTCGGGGCCGCGCTCTCGGCGGCGACGGATGAGGCGCTGAAGCTCTTTCAAGAACGCCGACACCTGAGCCTTCACCGCTTCGAGTCCGTCGGTCCGGGGCACGACGCCGAGGTCTTCGAAGCGTTGCCCGAGCGGCGCGTCTTCCTCGACTACTACAAGAACTACCTCGTTCACACGCTGGCTCGCGAGGGGGTGCTCGCACTCGCCGCGATCGTTTGCGAACGCGAAGGGCGGCAGGCGCGGGAGCTCGAGGACGAGGCGCGCTTTCTCTCGGCCCTCCTGAAAAACGAGTACGTCTTCGAGACCGGCTTTCAGGACAGCTACCGGGGCACCGTCGATGAGTTCACCCGGGCTGGGCTCGTCTACGTGGAGCCCGATGGACAGCTCGGGCTGGTGCCGTCCGGGCTCACGACCATGGAGCTGCTCGCGGCGGTCACCGTCCCCGTCGTGGAAGGTTACTACGTCGTGGCGCACGCCGCGCTCGACCGCTCTCTGTTTGGCTTGCCGGCGCCGGAAGCGCAGAAGCGACTCCTCGAGGATGGGGGCCGGCGCTGGCACGTGGGCGAGATCGGCTTTCGAGAGGCCGTGTCGAGCGCCGTCTTCGACAACGCGATCGCATGGCTGGAGGAGTCAGGCTTCGTCACCACCGAGAACCGACCTCAGGGGCGCCGCAGCGTGAAGATCTACGGCCCAGGCCCGAAGCTTCAGGAGAGCACGAAGGCACTTCGGGATGTTTTGGCGCGGATGCGCCGTTACGTGAAGCGTGCTGCTTGACGGGGCCGGTGCACGCCCCGGGTCGTTGTTTGACGACGCTGAGTCCGTGCCCGACACTATTGCCTGTGACTCTGGTCCGTTCTGGACCAGCCAGCCACCGTCTGCAGCTCCTCAGCGAGCGCCCGAGGTCAGCCATGTCCCGCTATCGCGCTTCCATTGCCACTGTCTTGTTCGCGGGTCTCCTCACGTCGATGCTCGCTCTTGCTGAAGCCCCTGCTGTCGCGTTTGGGGCGGCGCTGAAGAAGAAGGACGGAAAGGCCGCCGCCAAGCTCGTGACCAAAGACACGAAGTACGGCGCCGACGGCAAGGACGCGTCTCTGGGCTCCCCGGTCGACAAGTTCCTCACAGGCCTCTTCAAGACGCTCGAGAAGACCTTCAAAGACGAAAACCCGCAGAAGTACGACTGCACGCAGACCGGCCGGGAGCTCGGCTTCATCGCGACGTCGATTGCGGACACGAACTCGTCGCTCGCCGACTGGATAAGGTCCATCCCCGAGTCCTACTGCACGGGGTCTGAGCCGGCTGAGCCGAGCTTCTACTTGACCAAGCGCATCGACCTCGACGTGCCACACGCCGTCATCGTGGTCGAGTCGGGCGGCGACTCTCCCGCGCTGGTCGGCTTCTATCACTTCTGAGCGACCGTCCGTGAGGTGGGCGTTGATCGGGGCCTTCGCCTTGGCGTTTGTATCGCGTGCAAACGCCCAGATGCGGCCGATCGACCTTCCTGCTGAGACGAGGACGGAGACGAGGACGGAGACGGGGACGGCAATAGGGAGGGAGACGGGGACGGAGACGGAGACGGGGACACAGGCGGTCCCTGAAGAGCCCATTGGGCCCCGTCCGGACGAGCTGCGCCTCGACGGCACCGATCAATGGAACCCCGGCTGGAGCCTCGAGTTTGGCTCCGCAGGGCGCTTCGCTCGCGAGCGGGCGCGGCACCTGGTGCTCGTGCACGTCCGTGCGACCGTCCCTGGTCGCGACATGCCACTCCTCGATGGTAGTCTGCTCGCTCGGGGCGTCGGGCTCGGCGTCTGGCTCACCGATCCGAACGGGCGCGCGAGGCTCTTCACCAGCGCCGCCCTGCTCGTGGACACGGTCATCGAAAAGGTGACCTGGAACGGCCGACCGCTCACGGTTCGGCGTCTCGTCCCGATCGGCGACGGCGGGCTCATTGAGCTGGTCGTCGACGAGCGAGCCCAAGACGCAGCGATCCTCGATCCCACGCCGCCGCCCGCGGACCGGGGGCCACGGCCCGTCTTCGTGGTCGCGCCGACCGAGGACCCCGAGGGAGCACCGGGAGCGTCGGATGCGGACGGCAACCTGACCCTGACGAACAAGCCCCCGCGCCGCGCGGGTAGCGGCCCGAGAGGCGCCATCGGAGGCCGCGCGCCGCCACGTTCCTTGACGGAGGACGAACGGCTCGCGCCCGCGTGGGCCCGCGGGCTCATCGTCGAGTGGGCGGAGCCGCCGTTAGACCACCTCGCTGGTGCAGAGCCTCGGGTCGTCCCAGGGACGCCCTACTTCGACGCGACCGGGCGCGTCGTTGGGATCGCGCTCCGCCAGAGCCCAGTGACGCCCGAGACCATCTCACTCATCCTGCGTGGAGACGTGCTCCGTGAATGGCTTCGTCCAGAAGGTCCGCCGTACGACCACGACCTTCCGCCTGCTGGCGCACGGTGAGTCGGTCGTTGTCGGGGTCTCGGGCGGTCCCGACTCTGTTGCGCTGACGCTCGCTCTCCATCGGCTCCGCCACCCGCTGCACCTACTCTACGTCGATCACGGTTTGCGCCCGGAGTCGGCTGCCGACGGCGACTTCGTGGAAGCCCTCGCGGGGAGACTCGGGCACCCCTTTACGCGCGTGGCCATCGCGCCCACCGGCCGGGACGAAGCCGCGCTGCGGGACGCTCGCTACGCGGTCTTCGAGGCCGAACGGAGTGGGCGGGCCGTCGCGACCGGTCACACGGCGAGCGATCAGGCCGAGACCGTCGTGATGCGCCTGTTGCGTGGAGCCGGGACGGCTGGCCTCTCCGGAATCGCGCCGCGTCGTGGGCACTACGTTCGGCCGCTCCTCGAACACACGCGAACGGAAGTACTGGCCTTTCTGGAGAGTGAAGGGCAGGGGTGGCGTCACGATTCGACCAACGACGGGCTGGACTACTTCCGTAATCGCGTGCGAGCTGACCTGATGCCGCTCCTCGAACGGCTCGCGCCCGGGTTCGAGGGGCGCGCGGCGCGCACGGCCGAGGCGTTGCGGGTGGACCGCTCGGCGCTCGAGTCTCTGGGACACTCGCACCTCCTTCAGCATGGCCTCTCGCTGGCCTCGCTTCGGGCAGTGCCCGAGGGGCTCCGCGTCGTGATTCTGCGGCTCGCGTGCCCCGTCGCCATCTCGCACGAGCGTCATCGCGCGCTCGCGGCGCTAGTGCAACGGGGCGACGGGGTCGTCGAGCTCGAAGGCAAGGTGAACGCGACCGTTGTCGCCGGGGAACTTCGTTTCGACAGCGCGGCGAATTGACCCGATTCTTCAGCGATGATAGCTGGACGGAACGCGTTTTCGCGCCACGGAACGGGGGTTCCCATGCACCTTAGCGTCGCCGGATTCAGAGGGTCGGACGAAATGGAGATTGAGCGTACGTCGTCCTATTTTCGAATCAGCGAGTTGGCGCCGCTAGGCTTGTACTCGAGAGACGAAGGCGGGCTGCATCGCCCGTCGAGGAGCAAGAGCAACTCGATGGTAGAAAATCGCCGGCGGAGGCCAATCGGAGTTTTGTCGGACCCTATCAGAGTTGCCGGCCTTCTTGCCGCCGCCACCGTCTTCGGTGTTGGAATCAGCGCCAACGACGCCCATGCCGGTGGCTTCGAGCTGCCTGAGACGGGCGCCCGCGCGCTCGGTCGTGCCGGTGCCTTCTACGTCCTCGCCGACGACCTGAGCGCCGCGATCCTGAACCCGGGCGCCATGATCAACCAGCCCGGCACGAACCTCTACATCACCTACAATATCATTCACGCGCCAGTGACGTTCGATCGCGCTGAGAGCGCCATCTTGGACGCCGACGGCAACGCGTACCCGCTGCCACCGACGAGCGAGAACGAGAGCCCGTGGTTCCCTCTCGGCGTCTCCCTCGTGGTCTCGTCCGACTTCGGGCTCGACGACTGGCGCTTCTGGGGGGCCATCTACGGGCCAAACGCCGCCGGCGCTGCGAAGTACGATCAAGACAGCGCGGCGCGATACATGCTGACCGAGCTCGATCTCAAGCTCCTTTACTTCAGTGCGGGCTTTGCGTGGGGCAAGCAGAACCACTACGGCGTTGGCGCGACGCTCCAGTGGGCGTGGGTCCCCGAGTCGAAGTTCGACCTGGTGGTCGATGGTGCTTCGGACACCAAGCTCAGCCCGTTCACCAGCTCGTTCGACGTGCTCGCGCAGTTCGATCTGTCGGATGCGGGCGGTCTCACCGCCATCGTGGGCGGCTGGTGGCGGGTCATCCCGGAGCTAGAGCTCGGCCTATCTGGACGCGTCGCGCCCCTCTACCTCGACATGGAGGGGGACGTGTCCCTCTCCGGCATCGGCAGCTTCTTCGGCACGGGCAAGCTCCAGCAACGGGGTACGGACGCCTCCATCAAGGCCGTGATACCGCCGACCTTGAAGCTGGGCGCCCGCTATCGACACCTCGACAAGTCCAATGGAAACGAGGTCTTCGACCTCGAGTTCAACCTCATCTATGAGGCGTGGTCGATGATGGAGGCCTACGACGTCAACGTCGGTGCACGGGTCGACGTCGTGCAGCCCAACGGGAGCCTGCTCATCGAAGACTCGGTCATCCCCCCGCTCACTGTGGCCAAGAAGTGGAAAGACGTCATCGGCGCCCGACTCGGCTCGACGTGGAACGCGGTCCCGGGCCTCTTCTCATGGTCGCTCGGCGCGCTCTACGAATCCGGTGCGTCCGCCGATGACTACGCCTATGTCGACTTCGCTGCGTACGACCGGATCGGCGTGGCGACCGGCGTCAGCTTTCGCTTCACGGGCGTCGATCTCTCTCTGTCGTACTTACACCTGTTTCAGTTCGACGTGACGACGGACGAGGCCACCGGTAAGGGTGAACAACAGCGTCCGCTCGGCCAGTGCCCGCAGGGGTGCGACGGCGCATCGCCGGTGGTCGCCAACGCGGGGACATACAAGACCTCATTCAACCAGATCGGCATCAGTGTTCAGCTTCACTTCGACGAGTGGATGGACTGATGCACTCCGCCGTCGTCAGTCAGGGGCAGCTACTGGCCCAGGATCTCTTCCACCTAATCCAATCCCTCGATCCGGCGGTGTTCCGGCTCGACCTCGAGCAGAAGGTCGAGCAGCTCACGGTGCAGGTTCGCGCTCGACTCGAGGACATGCTCGCCGAGTGCCAACGTACCCAGGACGACAGCGCAGCGGCGTTCGCTGAGGTCGTCGAGCCGCTGTCTCAGCAGTTCGACGAGTTCCTCGCTGCCCGTCGCGACGGTGCTGCCACGTGGATGGCGTTCTTCAGGTCGCTTCAGCCCGGCTATGACGCGCTCGCGCTTCGCCTCGGCGCCGTTGCCAAAGACATCAAGCTCCCCGAGCTGCGGCCGACCAACCACGCCCGCAGCCTCGTGCACATCGGCAACGGCTTCTTCGCGCTGGCGGTGTTGCAGCTCGGCACGGCGCTCCACAGTCAGGTCTTTGCGGGCGCCTTCGCGCTCTTCGCGTGGACGAGTGAGACGGTGCGCCGCATCTCGCCAGCCGCCAATCGCGTGATGATGACGTTCTTCGGCCCCATCGCGCACGCTCACGAGACGCACAAGATCAACAGCGCGACGTGGTACGCGACCGCGCTACTCATCCTCTCGTTCACGGTGCCCGCCGCCTATTCGTCCGTCGCCGTCGTGGTGCTCGGCCTCGCCGATCCCGCCGCCGCGTACTTTGGCCGTCGGTACGGGAAGATCCGCCTCATCAACGGGCGCTCCCTCGAAGGCAGCATGGCGTTCGCGCTCGTCGGTTTCCTCTCGGGCGCCGCTGTTCTGGCGCTCTTTTCGGCGCTCAGTCCGTCGCAGGTGCTCGTCTACGCCGCGGTGGGCGGCGTGGTGGGTGCCCTCGCCGAGCTCGTCAGCGGCCGCAAGGTCGACGACAACCTCACGATTCCATTGGCCGTTGGCTTCGCGCTCTTTGGCCTAGGCTAGGCTGCCGAAGAAAGTCCTTCACCGCCTCGCGAATGTCCCGTAGCCCTGCAGATGGACATCGACACCCTGCTCGAAATCGCCCGCAATGAAGGCCGCCCGGGACCCGACGAACGACGCACACACGAGCGCGTCACGTCGAAGTTGGTCGTCCGAATCGGCACCAAGCGGCCCACCAATATGGGGCTCGTGCACAACCTCAGCGTCGGGGGGCTCGGCATCTACACACGGGTCGTCTACCCGCCGGGGACGCTCGTGACGATGGTGCTCGAGCCCGACGGGCCGGATTCGACTACGCTCTCGCTGACGGGGGAGGTCCGCTGGACCCGCATCGTCCACGGGACGTCCCCGGAGGCGGTCTACGAGATGGGATGCCGCTTCATTGACGCGACCCCGTCCTATCTGCGCTTCTTCTCGGCCCATTTGAAGGCGAACCGCGCCAAGTGTGAGGAACCAGTGGCGTTTGCGCCGCTGGCAGAGTCGCTCGACAGCGGGACGGACCGCCGTGAAGAGGGGCGGCTTGGCGCGTGGCTCCCAATCGAGTTCGTCGACCCGCCGGACATGGCGGCGACGCTCACCCGAAACATCACGTCGGGGGGCGCGTTCATCCAGGGCGGGGAGACGCTCAAGGTCGGCGCGATCGCGATCGTCGAGGTCAAGCTGCCGTCGATCGACGACGGCGAGCCCGTGCGTGCCATCGCAAGGGTGGTACACGTTCGGAACCCCGTCTCTGTCCATGACCAGGGCGGCGTCGGCCTGCGCTTCCTACGCTTCTACGCCGGCGGTCGCGAGAAGCTCGATGCGTACCTCGTTGGCATCGAAGCCTCGCTCGGGGTGGGCGTGGTCCACGTCGCGAGCGCGCCACCGAAGCCGGCTCTCAAAGGCTGACGCCCGCGCCGTGGCGTGCCAGACTCGGTGCGTGCCAGACGTCGCCGTGCTCGTCCCCGTCTTCAATGCCGCGCCCTGGATACAGGATGCCGTGCGCTCGGTGTTGTCCCAGTCGGGCTGCAAGTTCGAGCTTCACCTCGTCGATGACGGGTCGACCGACGGCACGGCCGAGCTGGCCGAGGTCGCTGCGGCGGGCCATTCCGCCTTTCGGCTCACGAGGGGAGGGCGGCAGGGGCTCGTGGCGTCGCTGAACCTCGGGCTCGCACTGATCTCACCCGAGATGCCCTTCATCGCGCGCTTCGACGGCGACGACCTGATGTTGCCCGGTCGGCTCGCGGCGCAGCGGGGCTTCCTCTTGGACAATCCAGATATTGCGGTGGTCTCGAGTCGCGTCGAGGTCGAGCGTGCGGAGGACGCCGCCCCGGCTCAAGGCATGGACCGCTACGTCGACTGGCTCAATGGGCTCGAGAAGCCCGAGCAGATCGCGCGCGAGATCTTCGTCGAGGCGCCCGTGTGTCACCCGGCCGTCATGATGCGCGCCGACGTGTTGCGGGGGGTTGGCGGCTACCGCGACCGCGTCTGGACTGAGGACTACGACCTCTGGCTAAGGCTCCACGAGGCCGGCCATCGCTTCTACACGCTTCAGGTCCCATTCGTTCGATGGCGCGACCACGGCGCCCGCGTCACCCGAAACGATCCGCGCTGCCGCCCGGACCGCTTCTTCCTCATTAAGGCGCACTTCCTGAAGCGCCGCTTCGGGGACCGTTTGAGAGTCTGGGGCGCGGGCCGAGATGGGCGCCGGCTCGCCGCTGCCCTCGCCAACGAAGGCGTCACCATCGAGGCGTTCATCGACGTCGACCCTCGCAAGATTGGGCGCCTGAAGCGCGGCGGCACGGTGGCAGTGGTCGGCGAGGCCGACCTCCTCGGCCCCGGCGACGGCGCGCCCATCGTCAGCGCGGTCGGCATCCCGAGAGCCCGTCAGGAGATCCGCGACGCGCTCGATGCGAAGGGGTACGTCGAGGGGCGGGACTATGTGTGTGGGGCGTAGACGACGGCCTCGCGCATCATGCTCACTTGATCGGGGGAGAGCGTGTCGAGGCCGACCGTGTCACTCGGCGCTCCGCTGATGTCGGGGCGACCCGGTTCCTCTGCGTGGCAGGCCGTAAGGTTGGTGACCAGAGCCGTGGTGAAGGACAGGGTGACTCGGCGTGGCGATGACATCGCCATCTTCTACACGGCGGCAGCGCAACTCCCAAGAGGGGCAGCTTTTGAGCGTCTTCCGGGGGTCGAGTCGCGACCGTGTCAGCGTGGACTTCGGAACGAATTTCGACACGGGCTGGCAGGGCCCGCGGCCGTGCGCTAGAGTCCCGCGCATGGCTGAAAGTACCGAATCGTCTCCGTCCCAGAACCCCCTCTTCGACGCCCTCGAGAAGACGCGCACCATCCTCTTCTCGAGCGACGTGTCGCCGAAGTCGGTGCGCGAAGCGACCGCACGTCTCCTCGCGCTCGAAGCGTCGGCCCCCTCCAAGATGATCACGCTGATCCTCAACACGCCGGGCGGCGCCGTCCTGCCAGGCTATGGGCTCGTCGACATGATCCGGTTCATCACCGCGCCCGTGCGTGTGATCGGGGCCGGAATGGTCGCGTCGATGGGTATCTCGCTCCTCATCTCGGTCCCGAAAGAGCGGCGCTTCAGCCTCCCGAACGCCCGCTACATGCTCCACCAGCCGCGCTTCTCCGGGAAGGTCTACGGCTCCATCAGCGACCTCGAGCTCGAGGCTTTCGAGATGGTGAAGATGAAGGACAAGACCAACCGAGAGATCGCTGCTGCGACCGGCCAGACCGCCGAGAAGATCGACCACGACACCAAGCGCGACCTCTGGCTCTCTGCTGAAGAAGCCCTCGACTACGGCCTCGTGAGCAAGATCATCTCGTCCGCGCGTGACCTGCCAGAGGTTTGACTGGATCGTCCGATGTCGGTTCCGCTCATCGGGCTGACTTCGGTCATCCGGCTCGACTTAGAGCGACTGACTTTCAGTCGAGGACGAGTCGCTTACGGAAGGTCGGCTCGTCGATGACCTGGACTCCGAGTTCTCGTGCCTTGACCTCTTTGCTCCCTGAACCCGGGCCTGCGACCACGACGGTCGTCTTCTTCGAGACCGAGCCCGACGCCTTGCCGCCGTGGCGCTTCACGATGGCCTCGGCGTCGTCTCGCGTCATGGTCTGCAGCGTGCCGGTGAAGACCCATGTCTGATTCGTGAGGTCGGGCCCGCCCTCGGGGCGCGCCGCGATCAGGACGGGGGTCGGCTTCACGCCGTGCGCGTCGAGCTCGGCGAGCAGCGCGTGCACGCGCTCGTTGCCGAAGTAGGCGCGGATGGACTCCGCGACTTTGGGGCCGACTTCGTCGGTGGCCAGGAGCTCGTCGTGCGTGGCCGAGCGGACCGCGTCCAGGGTTCCGAAGCGCTTGGCCAGGAGCTCCGAGAGGCGCTCTCCCACGTGCCGTATGCCAAGGGCGAACAAGAATCGGTCGAGCGAGCGGGTTCGAGACGCGTCGATGGCGGCGATGAGGTTCTGGGCCGACTTCTCCGCGAAGCGGTCGAGGTCAGCGAGCTGGGCCGCCGTGAGAGTGTAGAGGTCGGCGACCGAACGGATGAGCTCGAACTTCAGGAAGGTGTCGACGTTCTTCTCGCCGAGTCCGTCGATGTCCATGGTATTGCGGGCCGCCCAGTGGATGAGCGCTTCGCGGAGCTGCGCTGGGCAGTCGACGGGGTTGGAACAACGCGACACGGCTTCCCCGTCGGGTCTTTCGGCTGGCGAGCCACAGATAGGGCAGGCCGTCGGGAACTCGAACTCCCGTTCGGCTCCCGTGCGCTGCTCCGGGATGGACCTCACGATCTCGGGGATGACGTCTCCGGCGCGACGGACGATGACGAGGTCGCCAATCCGTAGGTTCTTGCGCCGGATCTCGTCTTCGTTGTGTAGCGTCGCTCTCGAGACCGTCGCGCCGCCGACGTAGACGGGTTCGAGGATGGCCGACGGGGTGATGGCCCCCGTCCGCCCCACACGGAGTTCGATGCCCAGGAGGCGGGTGCTGCGCTCCTCGGGTGGGAACTTCATCGCGACTGCCCAACGTGGCGAGCGGGAGACTTGCCCGAGCTCAGCCTGGAGGGCAAGGCTGTCGACCTTGACGACCATGCCGTCGATCTCCATCGGGAGCTCGTGGCGGCAATCGATGAGCTCTCTATAGCGCTCGCATACGGCGTCAACGCCCGTGAGCGTGCGCACCTCGCCTTGCATGACGGGCAACCCGAGCTCGGCGAGCCACGCCAAGACCTCATGCTGAGTGCGAGGCGGACTGCCCCCATCGACGTCGCCTAGTGCGTAGGCGAAGAAACGAAGCGGTCTCGCCGCCGTCATGGCCGGGTCGAGCTGGCGCAATGATCCCGCGGCGGTGTTCCTCGGGTTGACGAAGGTGGGCTCTCCGCGAGCGGCCCGCGCGTCGTTCAATGCCTTGAACTCGTCCTTTCGGATGTAGACCTCGCCGCGCACTTCGAACGCTCTTGGGAGCGACTCGCGGGACCCTCTCAGGCTTCGGGGCACGTCCTTTATGGTGAAGACGTTCTCAGTGACGTTCTCGCCGGTCGTGCCGTCGCCGCGCGTCGCTGCCAGGACGAGCTCGCCGCCCTCGTAGGTGAGAGACATCGCGAGCCCATCGAACTTGGGCTCGCAGCTGTAGACGAACCCTCTCGCCGGTGCGCGCTCATCGAGGAAACGACGGATCCGGTCATCGAAGGCCCGGAACTCGCCGTCGTCCATCGCGTTCGAGAGCGACAGCATCGGTCGGCGATGGACTGCCGAACCGAACTCGGTCGCGACGCCGCCGCCCACCCGCTTCGTCGGTGAGTCCGGCGACGCGAGCGTCGGGTGTTCACGTTCGAGCGCCTCGAGTTCACGCAGGAGGCGGTCGTAGTCCGCGTCTGGGATCTCTTGCTTCGCCTGCAGGTAATAGAGCTCGTCGTAACGCCGGATCAGCGCTTCGAGCTCCCGCAGCCGCGCTTCAGGGCCTTGGGGGACGGTGATCGAGAAGGCGGCAGGGTCCGATGTGGGCATGGATCAACGGCTGAGTAAGTAGATGTGAATATCGATGATGCACTTCTCGCCGGCCGTGCCCACCTCGCCCGAGTCGATGCGGATGTCCCCGATAAGCGCCCCGGACGCGTCCACCTGACGCAGCGCGCCAACGACCGCGGCGAGGGAGCCTTGACCGTTCACGACCACGGCACGGGCGACCTGCGAGGCATATCGAACTGCGCTGCGGTCAACGACCTTACTCACGACGACCCCCGCGTCTTCGAAGATGCGGGGGATGTCGTCGGTCGGCAGTCGCAGCATCTGTTCAGCGTCGCGGGATAGCCGTAGCCGGTTAACGGCCGAGAGGTCTCTCTCGAGCTGCCCGAGGAGAGCGATGTCCCGCTCGTGGCTCCGTTCGTCTACCTTGGAATCGAGGGCGCCGATCTTCGCTTCGATGTCTTCTTCGGTGCCCGTCTTCTTACGACGCGGTTTGGTCGAGTCCGTTGGTGATGGAGTCGCCGGGACCTCCGCGTTCGGAGGCACCGTTGCGCCGGGGACCCCGCGAATGTAGACCGATCCAGGGATCACGATGGGTACCGCTGCCGCGGGTACCGGGACGGGTGGAGGCTCTGGGGCACTCGGCTGAGCCGTGGGCGAGGCCGGCGGCGGCTCGAGCTCGGCTGCCGATCCCGGTTGATCCGGCAGTTCGAAACGAAGAGGGCCCATGTCCGCCAGGTCTACTGCGGCGGACGGCGGCGCCATCGTGAGCAAGGAGGGTAACGCCGGGAAAGCGGGTCCACCGGTTTCTTGCAGGTCACGCGTGACGGTCAGAGGGTGTAGGTAGCCGTAGGCGACCCAGCGTTCACCGCGCGTGCCGGCGGAGAAGCTCTCAATGATGGAGTGCTCCTCCTCCGAGTAGGGGAGCGGTTCCACCGGAGCGTCGAGACCATAGGCGCGTTGCAGCGCCAGCCCAAACAAGCTCGACGCACGAGGGGGGGCCTCTTCCACCGGCGCGAGCCCATCCGCCGACTTAGCCGCAAGTCCAAGCACCTCTCGTTCATTCTTTACTTTCCGCGCTGCTCTCTCTTCGTCGTGCATGAGCACGGTGAAGCGATTCTCGATGACTTGGGCGCGTCGGAAAGACAGTGACTCTGGTGCGCCTTCGAGAGCGAGTTGGAGGAGTTGGAGCCCACGCGGACGACCACGGCTGATGCGGTCGGCCCTGAAGAGCTTGTCGAGGCGGATCGTCAACTCGGCGATGCGGGCCTTCACCTTCTCGTGTTCGCGTCCGCGAGCCTCTAGGCGTTGGACCTCTTTCTCCAGCGACGGGACTCGGTC
>CANMLD010000042.1 GCA_947498315.1 Pseudomonadota bacterium
CACCGTGTTCCCCGGGACCGCTGGCACGCTCGACCCGTCGGCCGACTGCGACGCCGGACCGGCACTCGGCGACTGCGTCCTCGACGGCCCCGAGGGCTACACCCTGACGTCGAGCGGCGCGGACTCGGCGCTCTGTGATACGGCCAAGCTCGGCTGCGAGACGTTCGCAAAAGGGGACTTCGTGCCCGCGGCTGTGTGCGATGACGGCACTGTGACCGACCCCGACGAACCGGACGAGCCTGACCCAGTGGGTCCCGACTGGGGCACGAGCCCCTTCATTCAGCCTTATGAGATCTGCGTCGCGCCGAACGACGGAGAGGCGCCGGGCCTGGCCGAAGGCGGCGACGTATGCACCTTCATGGCCATCTCGGCCTGCACCGAGCCGGGCCGGCGCTACGCTGACTACGTGAACTGCGGCGAGGTCCGCACCCAACGACCCTACTACGGCTTTGACATCGCGCCGACGGCGGAGCCCGATGACGTTCGCCTCGCGGACACCGCTTACATGGCAGAGGTCGCGTGGGTGAAAGAGCAGGTCGAGGCCTGCGCGTGCGTGTGCTGCCACGCGGCCGACACGGCGCCGAAGGGCCCGTCGGGCTGGAGCATCGACGCTGGCCCACTCTGGATCGATACCGTCCCGAGCTCGGGGCTCGCCATGCTCGCCGGTTTGGCAGACTCGGCCACGCTCGGCGCCTTCGAACCATCGAAGAACAACGGCTTCGCGCGCTACGAGACCGGGTTGCCGACGACGGACGTCCCACGGATGCAGGCGTTGCTGACCGCCGAGTACATCCGCCGCGGCTTCACGGTCGAGGACGGGCAGGCGGTCACGCCCTTCGGTGGTCCCATCTACTCCCAATCTATCCAGGAGCTTGCGCCATGCGCTGCTGGTGAAGGCGTGGACGCGAGCGGTCAAGTGACGTGGGCTGGTGAGGCTCGCTACCTCTATGTCCTGGCCGCCGGCTCGAAGAACCCGGGAGTTCCCCCAAACCTCGACGAGCCCGACGGCACCCTGTGGTTTATCGATGTCCCTCCGACTGCCGAGGCGTTCGCGCCCCCATTGACCTATGGGTCCATCCCGGAGGCGGGTCGCCAGCGAGTGCCCGTTAGTGGCGACGCGCCCGCCCTAGTTCCGGGCGAGACCTACGCTATCTACGCGCTCTTCGACATCGGCCTGCCGGTCGCTGCCTGCACGTTCACCGCCGCGGCCTTGTAAGATTCAGGCGGGAGGGAGGGGTTCGAACTTCACCTTCCGCTTCTCGAGCACCGCAGCAGCACGGATGAGCAGCTTCGCGACCCACGGTGGTAGCGACGCGAGCGTGACGTTTGGATCGCGCTTCCAGGAGTAGCGCAGCGTCTTCAGGTCCGTGTCGCACAGCTCGCTAGCGGTCTTGGACGTTGGCTTGTTCAAGTGATGGACGGTCAAGAGGTCTGAGTAGAACTCCGCCAGCTCTTTGGCAGGCAGCGCTCCCAGCTTCTCATCGAGCGTGGCGTCGGTCAGCGCCAACAGCTCATCGGCAGGTGGCAAGGCCTCCATTGCCGACACGCGGATGTGGGCAGCGATGACAGAGGGCGAGTACGTCACTCGAAGGTCGGTGGTTGGACGCCAGTCGTTCGCGCTGAACTCGAAAGCCCGGCGATCGACGTTCCAGGTCATACCCGGGATGGACGCACCGTGGCACTCCCCGGTGATCGGCTCCTGTACCCTCACGGTGATGGCGATCCTCCCGATCTTGCCACCCTTCCAGTTGGCGCCGGTCTTCAAGATGTAGCGGAAAGGCGTGTAGGCGTAAGCGACGAGGCTCGCGCCCGTCTCGTAGCGGTGCTCGAGCACTCGGGTTTGGCCCTTGGCAAACGGCACTTCCACCAAGAACACCGAGTCGTAGCCGAACGCCGAAGCCGCCTTCTTGGCGGCATCGCTGCCTTGCGCTTTGGGGATGAAGACGACGTGGCCCGTGGCGGCGCCGTCGAGGTGAACTTGATAACCCGGGAAGAGCGGCGCCTTTCCGTGGACGTCGCCGTCGTCGTGGTCTTCGCCGAAGGGGCTCTCGAGCGGGAAGCCGACGTCGACTTGGCTCTCCCCACCGGTGTTGACGAAGGTATATCGAGCCACGATCTTCGCGCCTCGGTGGGTCAGCTCGATGTCGAGCTTCTCGTCGGTCAGCGCGATCTGGCCGTTCGCGACCGGGACGCACTCGAGCTTGCCGCTGACGCCGCTTGGCAGACCTGAGCAGCCTCCGTAGGTGCTGTCGTTGGCGTTGGCGATCGGGCTCGCGATCAGTAGGAGAGATGCGAGCAGGGACTTCCCTGGTAGTCGTGACATCGGGCAGGCTCCGGGGCGACGAGACGGATCAGGAACGGGCGTGACGCTCGGCGCATTTCACCTGCGTTCTACGCCGGCGCAGGGTCAGGAGCGCGAAGAACGCGAGCACCATCGCGTAAAGGCCCGTCTGGGACGAGCCAGCGCTGTTGCATCCAGCGTCGGTCTTGGGGCGTGAGAGGCTCGGCGAGAGTTCGGTCTCGACTTGGTCCGTGACATCACCCGTGTTTCTGACGTCGACACCGGTCGCGCCGCCACCGTCGGGGGCGGTGGGTAGCTCGGCGTCGCTCGTGTCCGTCGGCCGGACGCCAACATCGGCACCCGGACCCGGGTTGTCGCTCGCGTCCGAGCTCTCGACATCATTCGGCGGCGTGAGCGTGTCGTCACCGGCGCTGACATCGCCTGAAGCGCTGACGTCGCTGCCGGTCGCGTCGCTGGTGCCGCCGACGGGAACGCACAGTCCGTCCTGTTCGGTCGTCCCGGCGGGGCAACACTTAGCGCCCGAACAGCCGCTATCGCACTGCTTGACCACAGTGAGCTTCGAGCCACAGGTGTCGATGATGGCCACGTCGCCGGCAAAGCACCCAGGCTTTTCGTCGAAGACGCAGCTACAAGAGCCGCTCGCGCCGACGCACACAGGGACGCCCTCGCCCTCACGATGGGGCAATTCGCACTCGAAGCCGATGGGGCACGTCCCTTCGGCGCCACAGGGCGTCGCGCACCGTTTGCCTTCCGGATACGCGAGGCAGCTCGCGCCAGTGACGCCGCAATCCACGTCGCCGTCACACGGAGCACACAGCGCTCCGATGCACGAGCCGTCCGAACAGACAGTCCCGGCCGCACAGCCGGCCGGGCCCCCGCAGCAGAGCTCGCCCGCTGGCGCCCCGGCCACGTTCACACAGCCGATCGCCGGATCACACGAGTCCTTGGTGCACGAATCGCCGTCGCTGCATGACTTCGGCTGGCCTTGGCACACAGCGGCACCCGTGGCGTCACAAACCCAAGCCCCCTGAGCGCCGCAAAGGCCCGTCCCGATGGGGCACGCCTCGCCGATGGAGAACCCATCGTCGGCGGTGCCGTTGCAGTCGTCATCGACGCCGTTGCAAAGTTCGACCCCCGGCTGACTCGCCGTCGCCGTGCAGCTCGTCCCTGCGCCGCCGAGCGCGCATTGCACCATGCCCCATACTTGACAGGCGCCTTGGCCTACCGAGCAGCTCTCCCCGATGCCGTTGCTGACACCCTCGTCCGTGGCGCCGTCGCAGTCGTCGTCAAGGTAGTTGCAGAGCTCGGCCTTGTCGGGCCCGCAGAGTCCACAGGCGTTACGGAGGGCTTCGTCTGTGGCGCCGTCGCAGTCGTCATCAGCGTAGTTGCACGTCTCTGCGGGGAGTGCCCCGCAGAGGCCGCACGCGTTGAGGAGCCCTTCATCGGCTTGGCCGTCGCAGTCGTTGTCCGCGTAGTCACACGTCTCGGTCGGGGTAGCACCACATCCGCCACAGGCGTTTTTGACCCCTTCGTCGATTTGCCCGTCGCAGTCATTGTCCTTGAAATCGCAGACTTCAGTCGGCTCTGGTCCGCAGCCGGCGCACGCGTTGCAGCCCTGGCTGGCGGGGCAGGGCTTTTCCACGATCCCGCCCACGGTGTCGCACCGATATCGTTTGCCGTCGAAACAGATGTCGTGTTCGTACGGAGGCGACGTGGGAGTGTCGACGCACTGACTGAACACGCAGCGAGGCTCGCCGCTCGCCATCTGGCAGTAAGCGCCGAACACGCCACACTCACCTTCATTGCAGCTTGCGCCGATGATCTTGGATCCTTCGCAACGCGGAGTGCAGGCCTTCTTCGTGCACTCGGGGCCCTGATTGAAGACGCCACAGGTGAAGCCGAAGGCGCCACAGTTCCCGCGGCTGCAGTCGGCGTAAACGATCTCGTCGCCCGAGCAGCCCGGCTCGCAGGCCTTGCTCGCCATACACTGCGGGCCGTTGCCGAGGAGGCCACAGGTGAAGCCAAAGGCACCGCAGTCCCCCTGTTTGCATTCAGCGTCAATGACGATGCTGCCGTTGCAATGTGCTTTGCAACCCGATTTGCACACCGGCTGGGAGTTTCCGTCGAGCGTGCAGGTCGCGCCGAAGGCGGCGCAGTCGCCTTTACCGCATTGGGTGTCGACGACGATGGTCCCTTCACAGTGAGGCTCGCAGGGCGTCTTGCACGTCGGCTGGCCGCCTTGCATCACGCAGTTGGCCCCGAAGGCGCCGCAGTCGCCGGTGCTGCAATCGGCGCTGACGATGACGGTCCCGTTGCAGCCGGGCGTGCAGCCACTGCCGCACGCTGGCCCGTTCGCGGTCTGAATACAGCCCTTGCCCTGAGCCGCACAGTTGGTCTGCGAGCAGTCTGAGCCAACGAGGGTCGAGCCTTCGCAGCCAGCGTCGCAGGTCGGCGCCACGCACGTCGGCTTGCCCGACGCCATCGAGCAGCTTGCTCCGAACGCGCCGCAGTCACCCTGACTGCAGTCGGCGGCGATGATGACGTTGCCCTGGCACTTCGGCGTACACGCGAGCGTGCACGTAGGCTGACCACCTTGCATGACGCAGGCGGCGCCAAACGCACTACAGTCGCCCTTGCTGCAGTCGGCCGCGACGGCCACGGTGCCTTCGCACTTCGGCGTGCACGAGGCCACACACTGCGGGACGCCGCCGATCTCCTGGCATGGCAGACCGAACGCGCCGCAGTCTCCTTCGCTGCAGTCGGCAGCGATGACCTTCGAACCGCTACACGAGGGCGTGCAGCCGCTGGCCGCGCAGGTGGGCGCGCCGTTCTTGATGATGCACGTCGCACCAAAGGCGGCGCAGTCACCAGTACTGCAGTCGGCGCTGACGATCTGCGTCCCGTTGCACTTGGGGGTACACGACTGGCCCGTACAAGCCGAGGCGTCGACCGCTTCGAGGTAAGGGAACGGATCGACGCCACAGTTGTAACAATCGTCCGGAAAGATGGAGAAATGGATGTGCGGCGACGTCCCGGACGCGTTGCCGGTGTTGCCGACCGTCCCGACCGAGTCGCCCGCGCTCACGGACTTCCCCTCGAATATCCCCGGCGCGATCGTGTCGAGGTGAGCGAGGTAGTAGTACCAGCCGCAGCCGTCGCGAATGGTGATCCGGAGACCGCCGACGGCGTTCCACCCGGCCCTGACCACGGTGCCCGTGCGTGGAGCGACGGCCGGCGTGCCCTTGGCAGCGAAGAGGTCGTTGCCCCAGTGGTCGCCCGCGAGGAAGTCGGACCCATCTTTCGAGGACGACGGATGCGGCGGGCACGTGTAGACGAGCGCGTTCTTGTCGTAGCCACCGTTGTGAGGCCCGTTGACGGGGTATCGCTCGAGTAGGGGGGGACACGTCGTGGACGCCATCGCCCGGGCGAAGCGGTCCGACTCCGTCATGCCGCCGTTGCCCGAGTCGGGGGCTACGTCGGCGCAGGAGAGTGTCGCGAGGGCAGTCAGAGCGGCTACGGGCCAGCACCAAGAAGAACCGGGTTGCGCGGCGTGCGTGCGCTTCGAGATCCATGGCAGATTCTGCATATTCGCCCCCTGTGTCGCTTTCGCGGCCCGGCGGGAAGCTACCACGAGCGCGTCGACCAATGATAGATGGCTTAGCCTGCGTGACGCCGCATCGAAAGCAAGAGACCTTCGGCCGCGACGTCCGTCTGCCGTACTTCGCGACGACAGATGGCGCGGAGCTAAATCTGATACTAAACAGTTAAATTAATAAATTAACAAAAAATATTATGTATTGATCAAAATTCGTGTCGGCCGCTGTGAGGTCCTCCCTTCCGATCTCGGCGTCGATGACGCCTATTGGCCATCGCGCGACCCTGCGGCTCTCGACGTTGGCGCGGTCGAGTCAGACCCCGCTCACCTGGGCGGCATCGTCGGCACGACGTCGACTATCTCCAATCGTCCAGACCGTTGCCCAGCCGCCCGTCCTGAGCCGCGTCGACCGTCCATCGCACGCACCTGAACGCCATCCGCCGCATCCCACGAGCGTGTTCACCGCCCTCCGTGCCGCTCTCTCCGCCCCACCGCCCGCGTCTACGCCGCCGCGCTGGGTCTATGTGCCCTACGATCAGCTCACGACCGAGATCGGACCTGCCGCAGCGGGCCCCGCTGAGGTCGGGCTCGTCCTCGTCGAGAACCCCGCCAAAGCCGCACGTCGCCCCTACCATCGCCAGAAGCTCGCGCTCCTCCTCGCGTCGCAGCGGCACTTCGCGGTCGAGGCGCGCGAAAAGGGCTACGCCGTGCGGATCTTCGTCGGTGGCTCGCGGGACCGCGACCTCGGTGACGGGATCAGCGAGGTGCCGTCGTCTGGCTCCACGGGAGATATTCTCGCGGCGGTGGTTCGGGTGCTCGGGCCGCTCACCGTGATGACCCCCGCCGAGCGCGAACTTCGTAAAGAGCTGCGGGCACTTCGCGAGGATGGCTCATTGCGATACGTCCCACATGTTGGCTGGCTCTCGACCGCGGAGGACTTTGACGCCATCCCCGAGCCCTGGCGCATGGACGCCTTCTATCGCGGGCTAAGGCGCCGAACCGGCATCTTGATGGAGAAGGGCAAACCGGTAGGCGGGAAGTTCAGCTTCGACGCCGAGAACCGAAAGTCGTGGAGGGGCGATCCACCGGCCCCGACCCCGCCGCGCTTCGAGGTCGACGCGATCACCGCCGAGGTCGGTGCTCTCATCGAGCGGCAATACGCACACCATCCCGGCCGCCTCGATCTCGGCGCCATCCCCGCGTCATCGGCCGACGTCGAGCGCCTCTGGAACTTCGCGCTCACCGAGTGCCTGCCGCGTTTCGGGCCCTACGAAGACGCAATGACGGTGCGCTCCAGCACGCTGTTTCACTCACGGATCTCCGCCGTGTTGAACCTCCACCGCGTGCTGCCGGCCCGCGTCGTCCAGGACGCGCTCGAGGCGCCACTCCCGCTCGCGTCGAAGGAGGGCTTCGTCCGCCAGATCCTCGGCTGGCGCGAGTTCGTGCGTCACGTCCATGAGCGCACCGACGGCTTCCGCGACCAAGCGCCCGTCGCCGACCTCGCCGGTAATGGCGACTGGCCAGCGTCATCGAAGGAGAGCGACCACGTCGATGCGCGCAGAGGCTACGGCGGAGCGCTCCCCTCCGCGCTGGGCGCCGTGGCGCCACTTCCACCGGCCTACTGGGGCGCCGAGAGCGGCCTCGCCTGCCTTGACCGCGTGGTCCGCGACGTGTGGGACGAAGGCTGGAGCCATCACATCACCCGCCTCATGGTCCTGTCGAACCTCTCGACCTTGCTGGGGAGCTCGCCGCGCGCCCTGACCGACTGGTTCTGGATCGCCTACATCGACGCCTACGATTGGGTAGTCGAGCCGAACGTGCTCGGCATGGGCACCTACGCCGTCGGCGACCGCATGACTACCAAGCCCTATGTCTCCGGCGCCGCCTACATCAACAAAATGAGCGACTACTGCCGGCACTGCGCTTTCGACCCCAAGTCGACCTGCCCCGTCACGCCGCTCTACTGGCGTTTCCTCGACCAGCACCGAGAGACGCTCGCGAGCAACCCTCGGCTGGCAATCCCCCTGGCCTCGGCCCGTGATCGGGCGCCGGAGACGAAGGCGCGCGATCGCGCCATTTTCGAGACTGTGACGCACGGGTTGAGTCGCGGCCAGCGCCTCCGGCCCGACGACTTTGCGGCGCCCTTGCCGTTAGACGTGGGCGAGTCGTCCGATGCCTGAAGGCCCCGAGATCCGCCGCGCCGCGGACCGTCTCGACGCGTACGTGACGGGCAAGCCGCTCATCGAATTGGAGCTGCCTGACTGGGTCGACGCCGACAGCACCGCACTCCGCGACTCCGGCATCACCGCCGTCCGAACTCACGGCAAACTCATGTGGGTGGAGTTCGGAACGGGCCACGCGCTCACTATTCACTTGCAGCTCTACGGCCGCTGGCGCTTCGGCCGTGTCGAACCAGCGATGAGCCGGTCTCGGCGAGCCGCTTTCGTCGGTCCCCAAGGGGGAGGTTGGCTCTATTCGGCTACCGACGTATATCTTCTCCCGCCGGGTGTTTCGCCCGAGAGACCGCGTGGCCTCGACCCGCTCCACCCGGAGACCACCGCCGCGACACTCGCCACCCGTCTCCTGGCTTCCCCGAGACGGCAGATCGGCAGCCAGCTCCTCGACCAGAACGTCGTCGCCGGCATCGGGAACTACCTTCGCTGTGACGCGCTCTTCTTGGCCGGCGTCGCGCCCGAACGACGCGCTATCGACCTCTCGGAATCACGCCTCAATGCGCTCGCCGCGGCGCTCCTCCTTCTGTCGAGACGCAGCCTCGCCACGACGGGAATAACCATTAATTCCGAGCTTTTCGCCGACGAACGTGCCGCGCGTATCCCTCGCCGATTCGCCCGACATTACGTCTACGGACGCGCTGGCCACCCATGTCGCTCTTGTGGCCGCCCCATCACCCGCGAGACCATCGCCGCGCGGCCTTTTTATGCGTGCCGCCACTGCCAGCGTTGACGCCCGAGGCCCCCCTGCTCACACCTTTCTGCGCTCTCCTGGCCTCGACCACCCCGGGCGTGTCGGACGCTACTAGGCCCTCAATGCCGCCGTCGGCGTCGATGACGCCCATTGGCTATGGCGCGACTCTGCGGCCCTCGACGTTGGCGTGGTCACGTGTCGCGAGAAGGTCTGCGCGCGATCACGGGACTGTGACGTTGACTACTCTACGCAGGCCGAGTCGTTCTCGCAGTCGATGTCGTCGCAGTCGGTGTCCGCGTCGCCGTCCTCGTTCGTGTCGTCCTCGCAGTTCGACTCGCACACGACGGTCTTGACGATGCAGGCGCCGGCCGCGTTGCAGTACTCGCCGGTCGTGCAGGCGTTGCCGTCGTCGCAGAGCTTGTACTCTTCGAGCGAGACCTCACACGTGCCCGTGGCCACGTTGCACTCCACCGACTCGCACATCTCGAGGTCCTTGACGAGGCTCGAGCAGTCGACCGCCGTCGCGGCGTCATTGACGCACTTGTTCTCGACGCACTTCGACGTGCCGTCGCACTTGTTCTTGTCCTTCGAGATGCAGTCCCCGTCAGTCTTGCATTCGCAGGACGGGGCGCCCTGGCAGAGGCCGGCCGCGTTACAGGCGTCGCCCGAAGTGCACGGGTCGCCGTCGTCGCAAGCGCTGGTGTTAGCCGTCCACTCGCAGCCCGTTGTGGGGTTGCAACTGTCGGTCGTGCACGGGTCGCCGTCGTCGCAATCGCGGGTCACCGGCGTGCCGCACACGCCGCCCGTACAGACGCTGCGGGTGCAGGTGTCGAGCTCGCCGCATACGGCGCCGTCGAGGGCGGTCGACGCGACACAGGCCCCGGCGCTGTCACATCGAGCCGCCTGGCACTCGCCGAGCTCGCCGTTCGGCTCGTCGCAGATAGCGCCCGGCTGATCGTTCATGACGACGCACGCGCCTTCGACGCACCGCGCGTGTTTGCAGGTTCCGGCGTCGACGCCGCTGCACTCGGACGTGTTACGGCACTGCGCGACGTCACCGCCCTGGTTCACCGCCGAGGGGACCACGTAGGGATCGCCGGTGTAGGCTGGGGCCTCGGTGGTCCCGCCCGCGCAGCTGAACGAGAGAAGGCCGATCAACGGAGCGACGGCGGCGAAGGCGAAGCGGCGACCCCGAAGGGCGAAGGTGTTCACGGTGGGCTCCATGCGGACGAGGTTCGGGTCTTGGCTGGCCCCGCTGGGCCGATGTGGATTCAGCAGAGGCGGAATTAGAAGTCGGCGCTGCGCGGCGTGCGCGGGAAGGGGATGACGTCACGGATGTTCTCCATGCCCGTCGCGTACTGAATGGCACGCTCGAAGCCCAGCCCGAAGCCGCAGTGCGGGACGGTGCCGTAGCGACGGAGGTCGCGATACCACCAGTAGTCTTCTTTCGGCAGCTTCATCTGATCGAGGCGCGCGTCGAGGACGTCGAGCCGCTCTTCGCGTTGACTGCCGCCGATGATCTCGCCGATGCCGGGCGCGAGGATGTCCATGGCCGCGACGGTCTTCCCGTCGTCATTCATGCGCATGTAGAAGGCCTTGATATCCTTCGGGTAGTTCACCACCGCGACCGGCCGACCCGCGTACTCGTCGGTGAGGTAGCGCTCGTGCTCGGACTGGAGATCGATGCCCCACGACACGGGGAACTCGAACGACTTTCCGGACGCCAGTAGCACCTTAATGGCGTCCGTGTAGTCGATCTGCGCGAACTCCGACTCGACGAGCTTCTCGAGCCGCGCGACGCAGCCCGGATCGACGCGCTCGCGGAAGAACGCGAGGTCGTCCGCCCGCTCGTCGAGGAGCGTCTTGTAGATGCTCTTCAGGAACCTCTCGGCGAGCGCCATGTCGTCGTGGATGTTCGCGAACGCGAGCTCCGGCTCGATCATCCAGAACTCGGCGAGGTGCCGGCGCGTGTTGGAGTTCTCGGCGCGGAAGGTCGGCCCGAACGTGTAGACCTTGCTCATCGCCATGCAGTAGGTCTCGACGTTCAACTGCCCTGAGACCGTGAGGTGCGCCTCGCGGCCGAAGAAGTCCTTCGAGAAGTCGACTTTGCCGTCCGGCGTGCGGGGCAGGTTCTGCATGTCGAGCGTCGAGACGCGGAACATCTCGCCCGCCCCTTCGCAGTCCGACGCCGTGATGATCGGCGTGTGGATCCAGAAGAAGCCCTCCTGTTGAAAGAAGCGGTGAACGGCGTAAGCCAGCGTGTTTCGGACCCGCGTCACGGCCCCGATGATGTTCGACCGGGCGCGCAAGTGCGCGATCTCACGGAGGTACTCCATCGTGTGGCGCTTGGGCTGCATCGGGTAGGTCTCGGGATCGTCGACGAAGCCGACCACCCGGACCGCCTCAGCCTCGAGCTCGTAGGATTGCCCCTTGCCTTCGGACACCTTGAGGTGACCGTCGACCTCGAGCGCGCATCCAGCCGTGAGCCGTAGGATCTCGCTGTCGTAATTGGACAGGCTTGCCTTCGCGACGACCTGAATCGGGTCGAAGCAAGACCCGTCGTGGACATGGATGAACGAGAGACCTGCCTTCGAGTCACGTCGGGTGCGTACCCAACCCTTGAGGGTCACGGGGAGCCCGACAAGGGCGCTGCTCGTGAGCAGCTTCGAGATGGCGTGGACGTGGTATTGAGTCGTCTTACTCACTTCGATCTCCAACCCCGCCGATCCGCGGGGCGCAAAGTCTGCCCCCAAGTCGGGCGCTTGTCACTTCTGCTTCAACTCCTCGCACGGCGCTACGACGATCTCTTTGTCAGGGCGGTCGAACGCGATGCACTCGTCCGTGAAGACCCCGGCATGGACCTTCTGATTCAGCGTATCGACGGTGAGATCGAGCCAGTCGAGCGTGCCGCACCCCATCACGTCGCTCGCCGCGTCGAAGAGCTCCGCCGTCGTGAAGTCGCTCTCGCTGAGCCCCTCACCTGCGTTGTCGCAGAACCAGGACACGAGCTCGTCCTGCCCGATGTCGCCCGTGAGCCCGAGCGTGTCGAGTCCGCGGCAGATGAAGCGGTCGCCGGTCTCCTGCTTGGACTTCGTCAGCATCTGCATCCAGCACTCCGCGAGGGCTTCGGTCAGCAGCAGGCGAACCGAGTCGAGCGTGGCGCCGCCTTCGAGCTTCAAGACGTCGGCGCATTGCCCGTTGGCGCAGGTCTGAATCGGTGCGCACTCTTTTACGGCGACCCACGGCGCGAAAGGGGTCTCGCAATATTCAATCGTGTTGCCGTTACAACGCTTCGCGTCTGGGAAACACTGCGCGCACTCGGCGTCGCCGCTGGGGCCCCCGAGGCAACCCCACTCACAGGTCTCGGTCTTCGCGAAGGCGCTGCCCGCGGCGTTGCAGGTCTCGACGCCCACGGCGCCACAACGCTTCTCGCCGACCTTACAAGCCGCGACCACGCATTCGCCCGCGTCACAAGTCTCGGCGCACGACTCGCCGAGGGCCTCGAAGCCGCGCCGATCCACCCGGCACCGCTCAGGCTGCTCGGCGGTGCCGCACCGCAGCTCGCCGTCGTCACACACGGCTGCGAGGCACGTCGCCGTCGCCCCGTCGCACCCAAAGGGGCAGGTCTCGACGTGTTCGAGCACGAGGCCATCGGCCGAACAGCGGACCACTTTGCCGCCGTCCGGCTCGCACAGCTCGCGCCCGGCCGCACACAACTGCGCGACACACTCGCCGTTCATGCACCCTTGGTCGCAGACGGTGCTGACCCACGCCGCGTTCTGGCAGGTCTCTTTGAGGAGAGGGCCGCCGCAACGCACCGAGCCATCCACGCAGGCCCCGTCGCGACACTGGCCATTGAAGCAGCCGTAATCGCACACCGTCTCGAAGGTGCCCGAGCCGTCCGCGCGACACTTGAGCAGCTTCCCGCCGTTGCACCACGCCTCGCCCGGCTCGCACACCCCGCCGAGGGTGCTGGCGTCCGCCTCACCGCTGTTGATGACCGCGGGGCTCCCGCATGCGCCTGCGGTGGCGAAGGCCAGAAGAAAAGAGTACCCGGTTGATGTGCGCATCGCGGCCATGGCGCATCATCTTACTAGAAGGCGCTCGTCAGGTCTCCCTTCGTAGTTTTCAACGTCAGTCGCCCTCAGCGATCCGGAGCATCCCAGTGAACTCGAAGGCGATTGGCCTCATCGCCGCGGCGTTGGCTGCGGCTGCTCTCGGTGTCGCCGTCGTCTGGGCCGCAACGCCCCTCTCGCCTCACGTCGGCGCATTCCCGCTCGCCGCGCTCGCGGCCGTCGGGATGGTGCTACTGAACGCCGTCGCGTTCATCCCAGCGGCCTTGTCCCAAACCGAGCGCTACTACGACTTGGTCGGTGCCGCGTCGACGCTGCTCTCGACTGCCATCCTGCTCTCGGGCGCCGCGAACGTGTCTGCGCTCATCTTCGCCATCCCGCCGATCGTCTGGGCGTCCCGCCTTGGCGTGTTCCTCGCTCGCCGGGCGCATCGGGAAGGCGATGGGCGCTTTGACGCGATCAAGGTGCGCCCGGCCCGCTTCGCGATCGCGTGGGCGCTTCAGAGCCTCTGGGTGAACCTCACTAACTTGGCAGTCACCGTCGCGATCGTTCACCCTTCGCCTCCCGCTCCCGGCATCATCGAGGCGCTCGGCCTCGCACTCTGGGCCTTCGGCTTCACTGTGGAGGTCGCCGCGGACCGTCAGAAGTCGGCCTTCCGAGCCGCCCCGGTCAACCGCGGCCGTTTCATCGACGTCGGGCTCTGGTCGGTCGTGCGGCACCCCAACTACGCGGGGGAGATCACGGCGTGGGTCGGGCTCTTCGTGGCGGCGGTGCCGCGTCTTCACGGCATGGGCTGGCTCGCCGTACTGTCACCGCTCTTCGTCTTTCTGCTCTTGCGTTTCGGGAGTGGGATCCCGCTCCTCGAGGCTCGGGGGCAGGCGAAGTGGGGCGACGCTCCTGCGTATCGGCGCTACTTCGCCGAGGTCCCTCGCCTCTTCCCCAGATTTGTCTCCCGCCGGTCTCGCGAGGCACCCTGAGAGCGGCTAAGGTCGCGCTGTGACATCGCCTTCCAAGCCCGACGAACCTCGCCGCGATGACTCCGCGGCTGTGCTCACGCGCCGCGAGTCGCTCGCTGTGCTCGGCGGTCTCGCCCTCTCGGGTTGCCGGCGCGAGGTCCCACAGGTCGAGCCTGCGTTCGTCGCGGCACCCGACTACGAAGCCCGTGGCCACCGTCTTCGTGAGCCATCAAGGGCAACGCCTCTACCGCGGCCGCCGGCGGCCCGCCGCGCCGTCGTCATCGTCGGCGCCGGGATCGCGGGCCTCTCGGCCGCCTGGCGACTGCGAGAAGCCGGTGTCGATGACGTCGAGGTCGTCGAGATGGCGTCGGTCATTGGCGGCACCGCTCGGGGTGACGCTGAGCGCTGCCCATGGGGTGCGCACTATCTCCCCGTCCCCAATCCAGAATCGAGCGTAACGCTTCGGCTTCTGACCGCCCTCGGGCTGGCGCGCCGTAGCGAGGCGAACGGCGGCTGGCGCTTCGACGAGCGTCACCTCGTCTTCGAGCCCGAAGACCGACTGTATTACCGCGGTCGGTGGTACGAAGGGCTTTACCTCCGCGCGGGTGCCTCCTCATCGGACCTCGCCGAGCTCGCGCGCTTCGAAGCCGACATGGCTGCCTTGCGCATTGCTCGTGGCAAGGACCAGCGCCTCGCTTTCACCCTCCCCACGGCCCTTGCGAGCCAGGACCCCGAGTTCACCTCGCTCGACAGAGAGACTATGGCCGCGTGGCTGAAGCGGCACCGCTACGGCAGCCCACGCCTCATCGCCTTCGTCGACTACGCCTGCCGGGACGACTACGGCGCCGGTATCGCCGAGGTCTCGGCTTGGGCTGGCCTCCATTACTTCGCGGGTCGGCGCAGCATCGAGACGCCCGAGACTCGCGGTACCCACTACTTCACGTGGCCGGAAGGCAACGGGTGGCTCGCCGAGCAGCTCCGGCGGCTGGCAGGGCTCGACGGACCGCGCCTCGCCGTCGATGAGCTCGCGACCGCCGTGACCGCGCAGGGCGAGCTGACCCTCGAGTCCGCGCTCACCGGCACCACGCGCCACGTCGCGGCCGACGCCGTCATCCTCGCGACCCCCAATCACGTCACCGGCCGCCTGCTCGGCCGCCGTCCCTTCGGCGGCCATGCCCCGTGGGCCGTCGTGAACCTGGTGCTAAACCGGCTCCCCGAGACCGACACCGGCGCCTGGAACAACGTCCTCTACGAAGGCAAGGGTCTCGGTTACATCGACGCATCGCACCAGCGGCTCGAACAGCGGCCGCCACCGGGCGATGCTCTAGACAGCCCGATCTGCTGGACGTGGTATCGCGCTTACGAACGGTCCGAGCGCGGCGCGCTGCTTGCGGCGACGCCCGAGTCGCTCGGCCGCGAGGCGCTCGCGGAGCTCCGCCGTGGGCACCCGGAATTGCCACGTTGCGTCGAGCGCATCGAGACGTGCCGCTGGGGGCACGGGACGCTCATCCCGGTGCCAGGACTCCAATTTGGTGAGTCCCGACGGGCTTTTGCGAGCTCCCACGGGCGCGTCCTTTTGGCGCACACCGACCTTAGCGGGCTCCCCTTCTTCGAGGAGGCCCAGTTCCAAGGGATCGCCGCGGCTGAAGCCGCCATGGCCCGGCTTGGCGTCGCGCAGGAGTCGTGGCTCGGCCCGCCCGTCCTAGCCCGCCCGTCCTAGCCCGCCCGTCCTAGCCCGCCCACTACCGGAAGTTGCGATCATTAGTGCCTGCCCGTAGAACAGGAGGATGACCCTGCGCTTTATCGAACGCTGCTTCACCGCCCATCTCGTCGTTCTCAGCGCCATGGCCGTCGCGGGCTGCGGCGGCGACACGTCTGACGCATCGGTCTATCGGCCCGATGTCGGGGCTCCGGCCGATACGGCCGGTGGCGACACGCCGCTCGGGTTCGACACGCCCTCTCCGTCCATCGATACGACGGGCGCCGATGCGTCGCAGCCGGACTCGACGGACTTGCCCACGGTCGACTTCGGCGAGCCCTGTTCCAAGAACGAAGACTGCGCCGGCGGCTATTGCGTAGACGGCTTCGAAGGCTCGGTTTGCACCGACGTGTGCCTCGACGGGTGCCCAGACGGCTGGGCGTGCCGATCCGTCGCCAACGCCTTCCCCGACATCGTCTTCGTCTGTGTCCCTATCACCGTGCGGCTCTGTCAGCCCTGCTCATCGAACGTTCAGTGCGGTGGCGGAGAGTGTCGTAACATCGGCGGAGACTCCTTCTGCACGACTCCCTGCAACGCCGACGTCCCTTGCCCCTCGGGCTTTGAATGCCTCATCGGTGAATCCGGTTCGGCTTCCTACTGCGCGCCTGCCAGTGGAAGTTGTGAATGCACCGACGCCTCCGAAGGGCAGGTGAGGCCTTGCGAAGCGATCAACGAGTACGGCAAGTGCCTTGGCTTCGAGGCCTGTAACGGTGCTGCTGGCTATGGACCCTGCTCGGCCTCCACGCCGGGTCAGGAGGTCTGCGACGGTTTCGACAACAACTGCAACGGCCAGTACGACGAAGGCAGCGCGGACGGCGACGCCTGCACCATCACCAACGACTTCGGGTCGTGCTCCGGCGTACGTGCCTGCCTCGGCGCCCAAGGTGAGGTCTGCGGTGCCCGCACGCCCGCTGCCGAGTCCTGCAACTATCTCGATGACGACTGCGACGGCCAGACTGACGAAGACATGAAACAGGGCGAGTTCTACGCGATCTTCGACCACTGCGGCGCTTGTGGGCAGAGCTGCAAGAACGGCTTCCCGAACGCCACGGCGCGTTGCGGCGACGAGAAGACGCCACCCCAGTGCGTCGTCGAGCAGTGCGATCCCGGCACCTACCCGCTGAACGAGTACCAGTGTGTGCCGTTCGCGTCGAAGGTTTGCGAGGCGTGCGCGACGGAGGAAAACTGCGGCTTCCCCGGCAGCCGATGCGTTGAGCTCTCGGACGGCAAGTTCTGTGGCCAGCCTTGCGCAGTGGACGCCGAGTGCCCGACCGGCTACCTCTGTCAGAGCCCCGATGGCGGCTCGCTCCAATGTGTGCCCGAGACCGGCGCTTGCTCTTGCGATGGCACGAACACCAACCTGCAGAGAGCCTGTGACAAGACCTATCAGGCGTCAGAGCCGGGCTCCCCTCTAGTGACCTGCCCCGGTACCGAGCACTGCCAGGCGGAAGGCTGGAGCGGCTGCCAGGTCCCCATTGACGCGTGTGACGGCGCTGACAACGACTGCGACGGTACCGTGGATGGGCCTTGGGTCGACGAGGGCGGGCGATACGTGTCGTCTGCCCATTGCGGCGCCTGCGGCAACAACTGCGCTGCTGCTCAATTCGCCAACGGAACGGGCGCCTGCATGCTGGCGGGGGTCGTCCCGGTCTGCGCGCTCGAGTGCCTGCCCGGTTTTGCCGACGTCAACCTGAACGATGTCGACGGCTGTGAGTGTCAATTCCTCGGCAGCACAGACGAACCCGATGGCGTCGATCAGAACTGCGACGGGGTCGACGGTGAGATCGGTGCGGCGGTCTTCGTCGCTAAAAACGGCTCCCCCACCGCGGCCGGCACCATCGACGAGCCTCTCCTCACCATTCAACTGGGCATCGAGAAGGCTGCCGCTACGGGCAAACGTGATGTCTACGTCGCGACAGGCGTCTACCCCGGCGATCTGCTCCTTGCTCAGGATGTTCGCGTCTATGGTGGGTACCGCGGCGACTTCCTCGCGCGAAACACCGTCCTGTACGAGACCGCCGTACTCGGTTCCGGCACCTCGTCCGCCCGCCCTGGTGCGGTGAACGTGGTCGGGATCTCCGGGCAGCCGGGTGACACCCGCTTCGACGGCTTCTCCATCTTCGGCGCCGACACGAACGCCGCGGGGCAAAGCTCCTACGCCGTCATGGTCGTGGACTCGACTGCGGCGTTCACGCTCTCCGGCTGCCGCATCTTCGCGGGTGACGGGGGCGACGGGACGCCGGGTTCGGCTGGCGTGTCCGGCAGCACGGGGTTCGGTGGCGGCGATGGTCTCGCCGTTGCGGACGTCGGCAATGTCTCGTGCAGTGGCAACCGCTCCGGGGGCGGCGGCGGACAGCGGCAGTGTGGTGGCGGAAGCGTCTCAGGCGGCGCTGGCGGCACCGCCGTGTGCCCCGACTTCGACAGCAACACCGTCTCGCCCGATTGCCCCAGCGAGCCGTTCTCGCAGAGCAGCACCGCGGCTGAGTTCGGCAAGGCCGGGCTCGGCGCGTCGCCAGGGGGTGGTGGTCCCGCTGGCTTTGATGGCTACATCGATCGCTTTTGGGGCCCCTACAACAACTACAGTTGCTTCAGCGGCAACGCGGCGAACTGCGGCTCGTGCCAGAACCCGGCGGAGGGCCTGCAAGGCTCCCCTGGCACATCCGGCAAGGCGGGTGGCGACGGCAACCTCGGTGCGGGTTGTGGCGGCAGCGGCTCCGTCGTAAACAATCGTTTTCAGCCCGCGTTCGCTGCCGGAGGCGGCAACGGTGCCGACGGCAGTGGCGGCGGCGGTGGCGGATCAGGCGGCGGCGTCGAGACACTCGACTGTCAGAGTCAGAGCGCGGGTTTCTCCGACTTCGGCGGCTCCGGCGGTGGCGGAGGCAGCGGCGGCTGTGGCGCCACCGGTGGGACGCCCGGGCAAGGCGGCGGCGGTAGCTTCGCCGTCTTCGTGTCCTTCTCAGTCCCACCAGCTTCACTCCCGGTGCTCGGTAACAACACGGTACAGCGCGGCCGTGGCGGCAATGGCGGCTTCGGCGGTGCCGGTGGCACTGGCGGAGCGGCGGGCCCGGGTGGTAAAGGTGGCGCGACCATCCCTGCCGACGCGACGTTCTGCGCCGGTGGCGGTGGCCCTGGTGGCGCTGGCGGCAATGGTGGACATGGTGGCGGCGGGGGCGGCGGTTGCGGCGGCCCCAGCTACGCTATCTTCGTCTCCGGCGCTGCAGGGGATCCAGCCTGGAGCGCGAGCACGACCCTCATCACGGGCGGTGGCGCGGGCCAGGGCGGACCGGGGGGCCCCAGCATCGGGCAAGTCGGCACGGCGGGAGCTTCAGGTGTCTTTTCAGTCACGAACTTCTAAATCTTGGGCGCTCGGGATCCTCGTGGCCACCGTCGCGGGTCTCTTGGCGGGCTGCCGCGACGTCCCCACCGCGACAGTGGCGCTCTGTCTCCCCGAAGGGTCCGACTGTACTGCGTTTCTGTCTCGGAACGCGTCGGCGTCGGCCACAGTCGAGCTCGGTCTCGGCCTCTTCGCGGCGCAATGTGCCACCTGCCACGGTAAGGACGGGCGCGGAATGGGGCTTCCGGGACGCGGCGACTTCGGCGATCCCCGTTGGCACCAGGAGTGGTCCGACGCCGACATCGACGCGATTGTGACGGCCGGTCGCGGCGGCAAGATGCCCGCCTTCAGGCTCTCTCCCGTCGAGCTCCGAAGCATGGTCTTGTTCGTCCGCAGCCTCGACGAGAGCCGAGGCAAGGCGGACGCACCCATCCTCGAGAAGCAAGGGCAGGGACCGGAGATGGCGCCGATGGAGGTCCCCGAGTGATCTCAGCGCCCACGAAGCGAAAGATCGCCATGATCTCGACCGGTGGCACGATCGAGAAGACCTACGACGAGCTCGCAGGCGTCATGCAAAATGCGGTATCGAACCTCGACGTGATGCTCGCGAGCCTTCAGCTCCACGGCGTGTCCATCGTGCGGGTGCCCCTCATGAACAAGGACAGCCTGGACATGACGCCGGCTGACCATGAGCTCATCGCGCGCACCGCGGGCGCCATGGCGGAGGCCCATGACGGTGTCGTCGTCGTACATGGCACCGACCGCCTCGCCGCCACGGGCGAGCGCATGGTCGCGCTCCTCGGTCGCCCTCCGGTCCCCATCGTCCTCACCGGGGCGATGCGGCCCTTCGAACTCCGTCATTCGGACGCACTACAGAACCTCACCGAGGCCCTTCTCGCCGTGCAGATCGCCCCACCGGGTGTCTACGTTGCCATGCACAACCATGTGCTCGAGTTCCCGGGCGTCGTGAAGGACCCGCGCTTCGGGACCTTCGTTCGCGCTCAAACGACGTGATCGTCCGCGAGAGTGCCGCTGAGCTCGCCCGACCGACGTGAGGTAGGCGGGCTCGAAGGCCCGTGATGGTCAGATAGGCGAGGACGACGTCCGCCATGAGAGAGGCGATGAGCTGCAACCTGAGCCCCTCCCGCTTGGCCACGAGCCGATTGTGCGGGCCGCAATGCAGGGTGAGGTTGTCGGTCGTGTTCGAGCCGGCGTGCGCCACGCGATCCGGTGATGGCGCTGGACGGCGTAGCGCGAGCCGCAGACGTGGCCGCACTGGCCCACGAAGGTGCAGCACCCGCCGTCTCGGTCGGTGGGATCTCCAAGTTTCCCCGCTCGATCACCGCCCTAGGCGCGCGCAGGTCGCGTCCAGCGCTATGCGGAGCCGCCCGGAGGCGGGCAAGGCGAAGCGTCCGCCTTCGGGCGGCTGTGGACGACGCTTGACTGGCCCTGTGTGCGCCGACGAGCGGGGTCGGAACCGGACTGCGACGTGCAACGTGTTCCGGTTCAGGGGCGGCGACGATCCTGGCGTCGGGGCCGTCGACCAAGCCCTTCACGCTCCGCTTCGATCTGGTTGCTTGAACGGAGGCCCCGAGAGCGCCGATGACGCTGATTACGTGGCGAGCTGCGCCGCTGAAGTCGAGGGAGCGCTTCAAGCCGCAGTGACCCGCCTCTCGGCCAAAACCTGAGCCGCGGCGCGTGCTTCCAAGGACTGTCGGCTTTGGAATCAGGTTCTCGAGCTCGCGGAGGTTGCCAGGGAAGTCGTGTCGCTGAAGCCGCACGAGCAGTGAGTACTAGCGGATCGGCCTCGCCTGCGGTGCCACGCTCGCTCGTGAACAGCCCGTCCTGGCCGGCGCGCCGCGTGAGCTTTCAGGGCACGGCGACCGCTGTCGCGTCGAACCTTGCGCCCGAGTTCCCGTGGGGGAAAGCTCCTGGCTTCGGGACCGTCGTCCGCGCTCAGACCACGTCACCGTGAGCGAGCGTGCCTCCGAACTCGCTCGACCGCAGCCATGTAGGCGGCCTTGAAGGCCCGCGGTTCAGAGACGCCCACGGAGCACATCGCACGCGCTTGCTCGTCGTCTTCGAAGAGCCTGACGTCCCGGGCGTCGACCACATCGCGCCCCAGCATCCACCGGCATTGTGCCGAGTAGAGCGCCGAGATCACGGCGTCGCCGGGGCAGTCTATCCACGATGCCTGTTCGCCCGCACGGATGGACGCGAGCAGCGTCGGCCCGAAACGAGCGTGGAGCACCTCGTCTTTGGCGATGCTCTGCAGTACGAGTCGAAACCCGCTCTTCGGGAGCGCCTTCACCACGTGGCGGAGCAGCGTGTGCGCGACGACCTCGCCACAGGCGTAGGTGCCCACCAGCATCTCGATGAGTTGACTCTCGAGCGTCGCCGCGCTTCGGGGTTGTTGCAGCTCCGGGACATCGAAGGTGACGCCCGAGTCACCGCCGAGGGCGCCGACGACGGCGCTGCAGAGGTTGGCGTGACGTTGCTCGTCGAGGAGCATCCGCAGCGCCAACTCCTGGAGATCCATGGGGGCGTTGAGATCGACGAGGAGCCCGTGGAGCTTTCGGACGATCATCACGCCCACGTACTCGGAACGAGCTCGGTCCACCCAGATTCGCACGGCGGCATCACGCACGACGCCCGAGAGCGGTGGCACGTCCAGTGTTGGCACGGGTATAGCGAAATGAGCGAAGACCGGGTCGATGATGCCCGACCGGTCGAAGTCGATGGTGAGCGCATCCGCCATTCGAGGCGGATCAGACGAGCCGGGCGGCTCGACGTAGTGCACGAAGCGACGGCGCCTGACGGTCGCGTCCCGACTGATCGATGCCAACGAAGCCGGGTACCGCGCAGATCGCTGGGCCTGGGCTGCTCGCCGGATGACAGAAGCAGGGCAAGCCGTTCTCGTTGTATTCGGTCCAGACCCACTCGGCCTCGATGTACTCGCAGCTGAGCGTGGGGACGGCTTCGTCGCCGCACCAGGTCTGAATCGAGAGGTCGCACGGCTCTCCGAGCTGAGGGCCCTTCGTCGTCTGCACGTCGTCGCCTGGGTCAAAGTCGCCTGGGACCACGTCGCCTGGGTCAACGTCGCCTGGGTCAACGTCGCCTGGGTCCACGTCTGCGAAGTCCACGTCAGGACCGCCCGCGTCCACTCCAGGCACGTCAGTCTCGGTGATGTCGGGCGACTCGGTGTCGGTGACGGAGTCCTCATCGACGTCGCTCGGGAACTCGATGTCCGTGCGGGCCTGTACGTCCTCGGCGACTACTGGGACATCGTCCGAGGGGAGCGCATCTTCGGCTGCGTAGACATCGTCGCCATCCACGACGTCTTCGGCAGAGGCGTCTTGCAGGCCGCCGTCGTCACCATCGCTGCTCCCGTCCCCACTATCGCTAGCCTGGGTGTCACTAGCCTGGGCGTCACTCGACTGGGCGTCACTCGACTGGGCGTCACTGACGCCACCGCCGGTCGTCGTGCTGCTCTCGCAAGCGGAGAAGAGGGTGGCGGCGCCACAGATGAGAATTGGGCTGAAGCGGGTACTCATGAGTTCACTTGACCTCGACGTGGTGGGAGAGGCGGAGCTCCTTCATGAAACTGCCGTAGGCAGCCATGCGGTTGTCGAGCTCGAGCTCCATTCGGATGCAGCGCTTGACGCGTTGCGCATCCGGGAGGGGCACGCGCCGACGCTCGGCGATGCGGATGATCTGAAAGCCGAAGCCGGTCTGCACGACCTTCGAGACCTCGCCAGTCGGCACCTCGAAGGCAGCCCGTTCGAACTCGGGGTCGAACTCGCAGCGCCCGAACCAACCGAGGTCGCCGTCCGCGGCTTGCTCTTCGCCATACTGCGCCGCGAGCTCCGGGAACGGGGCCGTGCCCGTCGCCGCAAGCTGGCGAACCCGCTCGGCGCGTTCGGCGAGCTCGCGCAGCTGGTCGGGCGTGCCGATGGCAGGGACCTTGATCTGAATATGCCAGGCGCGGACCTGTTCGAAGGTGGTGCCGCCTTCCGTCTCACGCTGAAACTGTCGTTCCACGTCGTCCTGGCTCGGCCTGATGCGGCTCGCAAGCCGCAGCGAGAGGACTTGCGTGCGCAGCATCTCCTTCTCGACGTGTTCCGTGTAACCCGAAAGTGTATCGTAGCCCTGCTGCTGAATGGCTTTCTTCAGTTGGTCGTCGTCCCACCCGTTCTTTGCTTTGATGCCGGCGAGGTGGTCCGCGACGTCTTCCGGCGTGATCCTGAGCTCGAGCTTGCCCGCCTCTTCCTGCAGCAGGATGGCGTTGATCTGCTCATCGAGGACTTGCTTCTCTTTCTCGGCGTACCACTTCTCGCGCTCCGCGTCGTCGACGATGGCGCTCGCCTGAACCGTGAAGGGCCGGAGGGCGCGTTCGAGCTCGAAGCGCGTGATGACCTTCGAGTCCACGGTCGCCACGACGCGATCGAGGAGCTCATAGCCTTGCGGTAGTCCCGACGTCGCGGGTGGAGCACCGCTGAGGACGACAGCGAGTGCGGCGGATGCGAAGGAGATCATGAAGTCACTCTCACGAGTTCACGTACGAAATTCACCCGGCCTAGTCTCACCCGGCAGCCCGTCACGGCACGACCGCCTTCACGCGGCCACGCTCGTCGAGCTTTCTTTGCGCATCTGGCGGGAGCTCCACTCGCTTCGACGCGCTCTCGGGGAGGCGTTCGGGCGCGTCGCCAATGCGCTGGCGCGGGTCGCGGCGCAGGAGCTTTCCGGGTGGGGTGATCGGCTTTCTGGCGCTCCCAGGCGTCGCGACGGCGGACTTGCCGTCGCCTCGCCTGGGGATGGAGATGGAGGTTGTGTCGATCAGCGCGAGCGCCTTCTCGTCGATCTCCACTTTGGCCGACGACCGCAACTGAGCGACGAACGCGATACGAGCCTCGTCCTGCTTTTGGCGGAGGAGGATCGCGGTGATGTGGCGCTTGGCCTCATCGAGGCTACGCTCCGACGGTGGGCGACGGTCGGACACGAAGACGAGGTGGAAGGCGCCATCCGCTTCGACCGCCCTCGAGAGTGAGCCAGGTGAGCCGAGCGCGAAGCCGGCGTCCACCACCGCCTTCGGTGCCCGCACGGGCGCCCCTGCGACCGGCTTCTCTACGTTTCCTTCCCGGTCGACGAACCCGAAATCACCGCTCCGCGTCACGGTCGCGTCGTCTTTCGAAAAGCGGCGGGCGAAGTCGCCGAAGACCATGCGCGACTTGTCAGGAGCGGCGGCGACGGCAGCCTCGAGCTCGATGCGTAGGCGGTCTGCTTCGGCGCTCGACTCGAGCTTCAGGTGACTGAGCTGCAGAAGCTCCTTCTGAACGAACCCGGTCTTGTGGTTGTCGTAGTAGCGTTCGACCTCGGCGTCCGTGACGGGGCTCGCTAGAGCGAGCTTCGGGACCTCGGTCGCCAAGAACTGCTCCACGAGCGCCTGCTTGGCCGCCAGCACGACCGGCGCTTCGGTCGAGAGCCCGCGCCGCTGCGCTTCCGCTGCGATGAGCTCGAAGTCCACGAGCGACTTCAGGAACTCCACCTTCTTGTCGAAGCTCGCGTACTGCGACCGCGCCAGCGATGACTGGGACGCGAACTCCTTCTCGACGTCGCCGAGCGTGATGTTGCGGCCGCCCAGCTTGGCCACGACCAGCGCTCGTTCCGCGTCCGTGAGCTTGCGGCCACTCCCCTCCGCAGGAGCGCTGAGCTCGCCGGCGGCGTTGGTCGCCGCCAGCGAGGTCACTCGGGCGCGAGCTTCGGCTTGTCGCTGCTCGTCCGACGGGCGTTCGGGCTTGCAGCCGTTGAAGGCGATCAGCGCGGCGACGGCACTAGCTACGGTTACGGGCAGAGACCGGATCACAAAACCCCCTACGGTCGCGTCTTCACGTGTGCACCGTGAGTACGCGACATCAGCCCGACTTGTTACCGCTTGCGGGGGTTCCTTTCAACCTGTGATGTGAAGCATCTTTAAATCACTAGTGTTACTTGTGAAGCCCCGTGAACGAGTTCTCGGGCTCGAAGGACGAGCCGCCGACGAACTCGACCGACAGGTTCCACGTGCACGGAGACGCTTTGCTGCCGAGGGCGTCGACCGTGCGGTCCTTGTCGAGGTCGATGGCGGGGCAGGCGCCCGCCGTGCCGACGTTCAGCGAGCCGCCGACCTGGCCGACGGTCTTGCGGATGAAGCTGCCGGCGGCGGGGATGAGCAGCTCGCAGACCAGCTCGTTTTGACCCGAGAAGAACTCGTATTCTTTCACCGCCGGTTTGGCCGCGAAGAACTCACAGCAGTCGTCGTAGAGGTTGCAGCACTCGTCGCCGATGATCATGCCGATGACCTCCTCGTAGGTGTCCACTTCTGGAGTGACCTCGCCGTCGCAGGAGCCGTCGGGATCCTCGATGGGCGTGCTGCCGTCTCCGAAGAGGGAGGGGAGGATCTTCTCTTCGACTAGGTAGTTCACGAGCAGGCCGTAGTCGAAGCCAGGCACGTCGTGTTTGGCGATGATGAGTGCCGGGGCGTCCGTGTTCGACACCACGGGGGCTGCCGTCGGGTTGGCGCCGAAGATGTCGGAGAGCTTGACGACCTCGAAGCCGCAGTCGTCGTCCGACGGCGGGCACTCCTTTCCGAACTTCCAGAGGTACTGCGCGGTCGTCCACTCTTCGCCCACCGAGCCCTCCGGGAAGCTGCCGTTCTGGGCCTCGAAGCCTAGCTCGAGGCGTGAGCCCATGCGGAACTCGGTGAAGAGCGAGGCGATGGCGTCACCCGCGAAGGCCACGTCCGAGCCGAGGAACTGCGCGATGAGCCCATAGAAGGCGTCGTCGGCCACGGTCGCCACACTCACGCCGGCGCCGCTCGGCTTCTGACCGTCCCAAAGCCAACCACAGTTGGCCTTCAACGTTTGATTCGACGGGCTCGTACACGCCGCTTCGAGGGCAGTGGCGCCCGGCGAGTCGAAGAGCTGGATGATGAAGCCGATGGACGAGCCCGCCGGGCCAGTGAGGCCGGTGTAGAGGTCCATCTTGGTGGTGATGTCGTACACGCCCGCAAACTTCACGGGGAGGTCGGTGACGGGGACGGTCACTTCGGCCGTCTCTCCGAAAGTCGCTTCGAAGGAGACGCACCCCGCCGCCGACGGGGCCGCCGACGAAGGGCCGATCGCTTGCGCGATCCAGGTCTCGGTAGTGCCTTCGGCAAGACCCGGGAGCTGCGGGAACGAGGCCTGTTGACCGGTCGCGACGTTGGACTTCACGAGGGTCGCCGTGTATCCGTTCGGGGTGTCCGGGTGAACCTCTTCGCAGGTCGGCGTCTTGTCCTCGGCGCGGAAGAGCCGGATCTCGACCGCAGCGATGTTCCCGGTTCCGGCGTAGCTGAAGCCGATGCGGGCGGCTGGGGGGACCCCCGCGAGAACGGTGAAACTGAAGGGGAGCTCGGCGAGGTTGGCGTCGCCGGCAGCGGAGGCACGCACGATCACGCTCGACGCTTCGGATTTGGCCGTCACGAGCAGTGCGGAGCGGCCTTGGGTGTCGGTTAAAGTGTTGAGCGCTTCCAGCTTTACCCCAGCGCCGTCGACGGCCCAGTTGATCGCCGCCTGCTTGATCGCGCCGCCGCTGCCGTCAAGGTACTTCACCGCGATCTCGACGCTCTCTCCCACGTCGAGTTCGAGCGCACACGAATCGGTGCACGCGACTCCATTGCTGCCCTTGGCGTCGTACACCAGCGTGTTCGGGACCGTCGGTCCCGCATCGTTCGAAGCGACGTCTCCGCCCGGGGGCACATAGGTGTCGACTTCGGGGGTGATGTCCACGGCCTGCTTGGTGTCAGTACCGACATCGTGCACGGGCGTGCTCTCGCCCCCGTCCGGACCGGAAACGCAGGGCGCGCACACAGCGCCCCCGCAATCCACGGCTTCCTCGCCCTGGTTGCGAATGTTGTCGCCGCAGCTCGGCCGGTCGCATACGCCGAATATGCATGCCTCCGATAGGCAGTCGCTGTGCTGACTGCAAAATTGGGTCAAAGCGCATGGCGTACATAGGCCTCCTCCACAATCGATGTCTGTCTCGGGCGACTGCTTCTTCTCATCGTCACATGTTAGCGGCGCTATGCACGCACCGCCCGCACACAAGCCCGAAAGGCAGTCGATTGCGCTGGAGCAGGAGCGACCGAACGCGCAACGAACGCAGGCGCCGCCGCAGTCAACGTCAGCCTCGCGCCCGTTCCGAATGCTGTCGCTGCAGGTGCCGGATGCCGGTGCTCCGGGTGCACTGGTTCGCCTAGCGTCTCCGGAGCACCCGATTACCAGCCACGCGGATAGGCTGAGGACCATTAAGGACAAGACGTTCGACGTGCACTGGGCAGAACTCATACCAGCCGTCTAGCAGAGGATGCTCCGATTGGCTAGAGGATCGGGAACCCGATTGTCGTGGCCACCAAGACCTGTGCGCCATTACACTATCAGTTCCGCCTTGATCTCGGGGGGCGGAACGTGCCCACGCGAGTTAGTGGGAGTAGACCGCATAGGCATGGAAGAACC
>CANMLD010000043.1 GCA_947498315.1 Pseudomonadota bacterium
CGTACTCGAGCGACGAAGGCGGGCTGCATCGCCCGTCGAGGAGCGAGAGCAACTCGATGCTAGAAAATTGCCGGTGGACGCCAATCGGAGTTTTGTCCGACCCACTGGAGCCGGCGACATCAGGGCGGTGGGCACTCACTCTCGAGCACACGTGCCACCACGCCTTTAGGGACTCCGGGGCCCGCGTTGACCCAGCGGCCGTTCACGAAAGGCGCGTTCTCCTCCGTGAGTTGTTCCATGATGGGGTGGGTGCCCGGCGTGACGACGGGCCCCCATGGCGGAGCGACCGCGCAATCGAGCGTGTAGCCGAGCGGCGTCAAGTACTCGTTCGGAGCCTCGCACTCAGAGGACCCACTTCCGAAGCCGACAGTGGTGAACATGACGACGCCGCCGGCTTCGACCCACGTCTTTACCGCGACGGGGTCGTACGCGCCTCCTGCCGAAGTGACCACGATGTCCGATGAGGACGGCACTCCATAGTCATTGACCACAGTGAGACCTACGGCCGCCGCAGCGGCGAGCATCGCGGGGGTAGAGCCGTACTGAAACGAGACGGTCAATCGTTCGAGTCCGCACTCGCCGGAGGCGGCAAGCCACGTCAAGGTTTGTTGCCAGAATGGCTCCGTCTCCTCGTAGCTCGAGTAGGTGATGTGTTCGTCGCCCCAAACCAACACGCCACCACAGGCTAGGTTTCGAGCGCGGGCCACCACACACTGACACTCAGGCGCCGTCGGGTCTTGGTCACAGAGCTCGTCGCCGCACGTTGGGTCGAGCTCGAAACGACAACCGACGATGGGGTCACAGCTGTCCGTCGTGCATGGATTTTTGTCGTTGCAGAGCACCGGCTCGCCCTGGCACGACGCCTTTATGCACACGGTCTTCGCCGTGCAGGCATCGCCGTCATCGCACGCCTCGCCTTGCCGAGACGACCAGGCGTCCTCGAACTGCGCGGGTTCACAAATCTCGCACGGGTTGGCTGGGTTCGTAACGCCCGCCGCCCAGCAGGTGCCTCCAATCGCGCAGCTACCGGCTGCCAAGGTGTGTTCGCAGACGCCACCGGCATTGCAGCGATCGACGGTGCACGCGAGCCCGTCGTCACAGGCGCCGATCGACGTCCCTGTAATGCACGCAGGGGGCGCACTCAGCCACTTACCCCGAACGAGCACCACGCCCGCTATGATCTCTCCGCCAATCTCTGCGTTAGTCTCTGCGGTGAGCTCGGCTCCCGGTGGCGCCGTCACCGCCGCGCTCAGGAGTGTCACCGACGCGGGGACGGGGTCTGGCCCTCTCTGGAAGCCAAGCCAGACGACCGGGACCTTGTTGGAGTCTTTCGCTAGCGCCACGGTGAGCGCGGTGAGCGAGCCAGTTGACTGAAACGAGACGGATCCGGCGCCCTGCCACGACGCCAGCGCTGACGGGGAGAGCAGGACGGAGTGGCCGCTCTCGAGCGTCCCCGGAGGCGCGAAGTCAGGTGCACAGCTCGGATCGCCGCAGGGGAAAACCGCGGCGCCGAGGAAGGTCAACGCCTGTGCCGGGTACTGCAAGATGAGGTCGAGTCCGACGGCGGGTGGGGTCTCCTCGCCCTCCCTCAAGACCCAAATCGGGCACCACGTCGTCGAGTTGGCGACGCTAGAGACCACGCACAATGCCGGGTCACCCACTGCACTTGCATCCTGCGAAGCTGTGGAGAGGTCGGCCCCCGCGCTCGGGGTCTTCGCGTCGTCGCTGCTCGCCTCGCTCGCGGTGATGTCGCCCCCTGCGCTGGCCTCCGTGGTCGCCAGGCGTTCGTCCGTGGAAGAACAGGCGGCGACGGCCATCACGACTGCAGTGTAGAAGCGATCGAAGACACGACTCGAAGATGAAGCGACGTACGACACAGCGGCAGGATAATGGGCCAGGTACTGCGAAGCGAGCGCGAAGTAGCGAGCGCTCGACAGACCTCGATGGGTAGTAGAGACACCCGCCCGCTCAGGGCGCATCACGCCCCTTCCGCTCCTCCTGCCCGAGCTCGCGCCTTGACTCCCTGCCGAGTTGCCCACCCCGAGATGATCGCGTGAAGTGCTCGGACGCCATCGGTGAGCGCGGCGGGGCCAGGTTGAAGGATGAGGGCGGACCTCACCTCGTGAAGCTCGCCATCTCGAATGGCCGGCACGTCCTGCCAACCGGGGCGACGCCGTACGCGGTCCGGCTTGAACTCCTTGCCACACCAGGAGCCGATGATGAGGTCTGGGTTCCTACGAGGGACCTCGAGTGGGTCCGTGATGAAGCGGTCACGGGCGAGCGACGCCGAGCGTAGCTCGGGAAAACACTCGATCCCACCCGCGATCTCGACGAGCTCGCTGACCCAGCGGATGCCGGAGATCTGGGGCTCGTCCCACTCTTCGAAGTAGACCCGAGGGTGGCGTTCGAGCAGCGCCGCGGACTCGCGGATTTTATCCAGCCCCGCTTCGAGTTCAGCCACCAGCGCGTCGGCTCTTTCGTGAGCGCCAACCAGCCCGCCGATGATCCGTATGGTGCGCAAGATCTCGGGCACGCTGCGGTGGTTGAAGATGTGGAGTTCCAGCCCGGCTCGGATCAGATCGGCGGCGATCCCTGCTTGCAGATCCGAAAATCCGAGCACGAGATCGGGCTTCAGCGCCGCAATCGCGCCGATGTCGGCCGACGTGAACGTCGAGACCTTTGGCTTCTCCCGGCGGGCCTGCGGCGGTCTCACGGTGAACCCAGAGATCCCCACTATCCGCCAGTCTTCACCGAGCAGGTAGAGGGTCTCGGTCGTCTCTTCCGTCATGCAGACGATGCGCTCTGGGAAGCCAGGGCGGCGGGATGGGAGAAGTGTCATGAGGCGCCTCTGGAACCGACGAGCTCGCCGAGGAGCCAAGGCCGCCAGTTCGTGGTGTTCACGAGCGGCATCGGCTTCAAGTCGCCTGCGCGACGGCCTTCCGCGAGGGAGCGCGCTTCGTATTTCGCTGCGCCGTCTTTGACGGAGAGCACCACGCAGGGCCCGAGCTGTCCGAGGTCGCGACACCACGCGTAGTGCGGGTTCTCTCGGAGCCGTCCTTCAAGCGATCGCGACGAGCCGAAGTGGTAGTCCACACCCGTCACGTTCGGCATGAAGAAGTGGTCGGTGTGGACGACCGGCTCCTTGTTCGGGTTCACGAGCAGGTGCGTGAACCCGATGACGTCGCTCGAATGATCATAGGTCACGAGCACTTCCGATTCGCGCCGTTCGACCGTCGCCGCCACCTTCTTGGCGGACTTCGAGCGGAACCACCCGGCGTGGGTGTAGATCGTGTGCGGAACGTCCATGAAGTTCTCGACGCAGTCGGTCACGTCGGCCTGAAATGGCGTCACCATGTAGTAGCTGATCCAGCCGTCGTCCTGTCGGAAGGGGATGGCGAAGGGCTCGCCTTTCGGGTCCTCGGCGTCACCCATCCAGACCCAGATGAGGCCCGACGCCTCGCGAACTGGAAAAGACGGCACCCGCCGTCCCGGCAGCCCTGCAGAGCAGGGACCTTCGCTCGGCACCTTCACACAGGCGCCGCCGCGATCGTAGTGCCAGACGTGGTAGGGGCACACGACGAGCCCACTCTCGACCGTGCCCTCCGAGAGGCGCGCGTTGCGATGCAGGCAGCGGTCGAGGAGGCAGTTGGGAGCGCCGTCCGGGCCGCGCCAGAGGACCAAGTCGTCCTCCATGATGGTGCGCGAGGGGGGCCTCTTGTCGAGGGCGTTCGCGGTACACGCGACATACCACCCGTCGCGGAGCGTGCCGCAGATGTCGCGCATTCGAGGCACGTCGCCAGAGCGGCGCGGCGCGGAGGGTACAGCCGAGGCGGTCATCGCGCGGACTCTAAGTCAGCTCGAGATGATCGCCCATCACGATGGCGATGAGATCCTTGTTGGCCTTCGGGAAGGCGAGCGCGTCGAGCGCGTCGCGAGTCACCCAGCGGCTCGCGATGGCCGCTCTTGCCGCGATGGGCTCCTGGCCGACCTGCACGCAGAAGTAGGCGTGCATAGTGATTCGGAAGTGACTGTACGCGTGACGGATCTCTGCGATCTTTCGACCCACTGCGACCGTGATCCCGAGCTCTTCCTGGCACTCACGCAGAACGGTCTCCTCGAGGGTCTCGCTGTCTTCCTGCTTGCCGCCCGGGAACTCCCAAAGCCCACCGAGCAGACCCTCGTGAGGGCGCTGCTGTACGTAGAGCTTGTCACCGGCCACGATGACCGCGACGGCGATCTGTTTGTGAGGCACCGGGGGCTTTTTCACCTTCACCGGGCGCTGAAGCACCGTCCCTGCCGCCTGTGCCGCGCAGAAGCTCCTGACCGGGCAGAGCAGGCACTTTGGCTCGCGCGGGACGCACTGGCGAGCGCCCAGCTCCATCACGGCCTGATTGTGCACCCACGGGTCCGGCGCGTCGCCGATGAGCTGCGACGTCACGGCCCAGAGCCGGTCGTCCACGGCTTTGCCCGTCACCGGCTCGGCGATGTCGAGGAGGCGCGACAAGACACGCTTCACGTTGCCGTCGAGGAGGGGGTGCCGTTGCCCAAAGGCGAAGGTCAGGATGGCGCCCGCGGTCGATCGCCCAATGCCTGGGAGCGCGAGGACCTGGTCGAACTCGCGAGGGAAGAGCCCGTCGTGTTCGGAGACGATCTTGCGCGCCGCCGCCAGCAGGTTCCGGCATCGCGCGTAGTAGCCAAGCCCCTCCCAAGCCTTCATCACGTCGCCGTCCACGGCGGCAGCGAGGTCAGCGATGGTAGGCCACTTCGCCAAGAAGCGGTCGTAGTAGCCGCGGACGGTCTCGACCTGCGTCTGTTGGAGCATGATCTCCGACAGCCAGATCGCGTAGGGATCGCGGGTCTCGCGCCAGGGCATCTTGCGGTGCGACGAATTGAACCAGACGGCGAGCGCGGTCGCGAAGTCGCGGCTGCTGCCGTACAAGTCGGCTCTCTCAGGCGGTACTGCCGTCACTCGACCGGCCGCGCCTCAGGGCTACGTGGGATGGCGAGGCGGAAGACCGTGCCCTCGTCGTTCGAAGACACGTCGACGCTGCCGCGGTGTTGTTCCGCGATCTTCTTCACAATCGAGAGGCCGAGGCCCGTGCCGTGGCGCTTACCGACCGTCACGAAGGGTTCGAAGAGGGTGGCGCGGATGGCAGCCGGGATACCGGGGCCGTTGTCCTCCACTTCGAAGACGACCTGGTCCGTGCTCTCGTCGAGCCGAATGCGAGCAACGATTCGAGCGCCTTCGGTTCGGGCCGTTCGCGTTCGCGACGCCTCGAGCGCCTCTTTGGCGTTCTTGATGAGGTTCAGGAGCGCTCGCGAGATCTTGCCGGAGTCCATTCGGACCGCGTCCGCATATTGGGCGTCGAAGATGAGCTCCGGCCCGCCCTCGCCAACCTCAGCGCGCGCCGCCTCTGCGAGCTCTTCTATGTACACGTTCAGGAAGACGCGCCTCAGCAGCAGCGACTCTTCGCCACGCGCGAAGGAGAGCACCTCTTGCGTCATCGACTTGAGCGCCGCGATCTGGCGCCGAATGCCGTCCGCGTACTTGCGCCGGGCCTCGACGCTCTCGCACTCGACCATGAGCTGCGAGTAGCCCGCGATGACCGTCATCGGCGTCTTGAGGTCGTGGATGACGCCCGATAGCGCCTTGCCAATCGCGGCGAGGCGGTCGGCGTGCTGAAGTTCGCGCCGTCGGCTGTCGAGAATGATCGCGGCTTCGGCGCGTCCAGCGAGCAGCGTGAGGATCTTGATGTCGTCGGTCGAATACTCGCGCGTATCCGGCCCCGTCCGGTTCCAGAGCATGAGCGCGCCGAAACGTTGTGAGTCGAGTTCGAGCGGTACGAGGAGCGCACAGCGTGGCGTCAGCCCCGTAAGCCGCGCTACGGACGGGTCCATCAATGCGGGCGAGCCAGGCTGAACGACCGAGCTGACGCCGCCGGACGCCGTCGTGGTGAGTAGCCCAGGCTCGATGTCGCCAACGGTGCTGAGGAGCTGGCCGGCAAGCCCAGCTTTTCGCGCATAGAGGCGTGGCAGCGCGTCGACTTCGATGTAGATGGCTCCGAGCTCGCTCTGAATCGCTTCGGCGGCATGGTGCAAGAGCGAGTTCAAGAAGGGCTCGAGGCCGAGCGAGCGGTTCATCTCCTGCTCGACCCGGTAGAGGAGGTCGATCTCCTCGACGCGGCGCTTCAGCTCGTCTTGGGCCTGCTGCAACTCGATGTTGCGGTTCGTGACGTCGAGGAAGAGCTTCTGGCTCTCGATGCTGACGGCGGCGTGCCCCGAGATGGACGCGAGCAGGGTCTCGTCTTCCGTCGTGAAGTAGCCATCGCGTTTATTCAGGACCTGTACCACGCCGATGATCTTCCGCCGGTGGTTGCGGATCGGCTGGCACAGCAGGCTCGTCGTGTGAAAGCCGCTGATCATGTCGATTTTGGCGTTGAACCGCGCGTCTTTGTAGGCGTCTTTGAGGTTCAGCCTCTGCCCCGTGCGGGCCACCCACCCCGCGATGCCTTCACCCACTTGAACGCGAATGATCGACGGCTCGACCGGGCTAATCTGATCGATGGTACCGGCGCTCGCGAAAGAGGGGATCTTGGCCCACAGCTCGCCACGGTCTTCGTCGAGGAGGAAGAGCGTCGCTTGCTCGGCGTCGAGCAGGGAGGTGATCTTCGACATCACGATGTCGAGGACGCGCTCGATGTTGAGGGTGCTGCCGAGCGTGACCCCGATCTCGGTCACGGCGTCGAGGCGCTGACGTTGGCGTTCGAGCTCGCGTTCGAGAAGCTCGATGCGCTCGTGCAGGTCGGACCGGATCAGCGGGTAGGCGCCCATCAATGGAGACGGTAACACGGAACTTTGCGTGGGTGGACGCTCCATCGGAGGTGGGCACGCAAATTGCGTGGAGACCGTCGGCTCGAGTCTGCCAGCGGCGAATGAGTGCGGCCCTAGCGCGTCTGGGCTACGTCCTCGGCGGCGGTGTCGCGCGCTGGCCCCGGCATGTCGCCACCGAGGCGCCGGGTCACGTCGGCGAGCTGGCTGAGCAGGAACGCCTGAGCTTCAAGGAGGTCGGTGTTCGCGTCGCTGATGGCGCGAAACTCGCCCTCGAACTGCACCGCGCCGGGCATCGGGGTGCAGACGAGGGCGTCAGCGCCCGCCGTGCAGCGCCGGACGGCGCCCTTGTCGTCGATGTGGAGCTCGCGTCCAGGTCCCGGTGAGAAAGTGTCTCTCACGACGCGTTGCAGCTCGCCAACCACACGTTCGAACGCGAGACGCCGCTTCTCGTAGAGCTCATGCCACGAGACGAGGCTCGTGAAGCCCAGGTCAAGCCGTGTCTTGTCTTCGGGGATCAGCGTAGTGAGCTTCTGCTCGAACGCGTGTCGTCGCGACGTGAGGTCGCTGAGCGCGGTTCCCTTGGGGTCGAGGAGCGCCAGGGTGGGCAGCAACGTCTGTCCGCCCGGGATCTCGCGGTCGGTGGTGTCCGGCCCCCGCTTCTTCGAGATGGATGGGATCTCGGAGATCGGCTTTCGCGTACAAGCGCTCGTGATGAGGGCAGTGAAAAGAGCGAGCAGAACCGAGGCGACGCGCATGGCCGGCATCATCGGCAGGCGGAGGGGTTCGGTAAACCTGAAAGATGGCTCTGTTAAGGCACGTCACCGCAGTCCCGAAGAGCCTCGCTGGACAGGCCGCAGCAAGGGAACACGAGGAGGGCGCGTCCGCCATGAGCGAGGCAACGAGACCAGTCGCGTCGAAAGGGCGCAGTCAATGCCCTGAAAAGCTGGCCGACCTCGTGCCGGGGGACATGCTCGATCGCCGATATCGGATCCTCGGCCGGCTCGGACAGGGCGGGATGGGCACCATCTATCTCGCTGAGCACCTTCAATTCCAGCGTCAGGTCGCCATCAAGGTGCTGCCCCCACCGGACCCCGGTGCGCAGGATGTCTCCGGCGCCGTTGCGCACGAACGGTTCCTCGTGGAAGCGCGGGCGGTCTGCCACCTCCAGCACAATAACCTAGTCACATATCATGACTTTGGCGTCGAGCTCGAGACGGGGCGGCTCTATCTCGTCCTCGAACTCTTGAAGGGTAAGGACCTGTCGCGAGTGATCGCGAAAGAGCAGCCCATTGCCCTGTCGCGTACCGTTCACATTCTCGGTCAGCTCTGTGAAGCGCTCACCGAGGCCCACCGCGGTGGGGTCGTGCACCGCGACCTCAAGCCGGCGAACATCATGCTGGTGAAGCGCGGCGACGACCCCGACTTCGTCAAGCTCATCGACTTCGGGATCGCGCGGGCCGATCACCTCGATGACGGAGGCTCTCTAGGAGGCTCTTTAACTGGCGAACACAAGCTCATCGGCACGACCGGCTACCTCGCCCCGGAGTACATCGCCCGGCAGGAGGTGAGCCCGAAGGTCGACCTCTATGCGGTCGGCGTCATCGCATACGAGCTCATCGCTGGCCACCGGCCTTTCCGCGATAAAGACCCGCAGCGCGTCATGGTCGCGCACCTGACCCTGGCGCCCGAACCTCTCGACCACCTGCAGGACGGCCGCGTCGTGCCTCCCGCTCTCTCCCGCATCATCATGAAAGCGCTCGCCAAGGACCCACGCGAGCGATGGGAGAGCGCGTCGCAGCTTCGTCAGCACCTCCTCGCAGCGGCGCGCCCGCTACTCCAGAAGGAAGTCAGCGAGCCGACTCGTTCGGCCAACTTCGAGGGGATCTCGTCGACGACCGCCATCGACTTCGCCCCGCAGGCGACGGCGTGGGGGGACACCGAAGCCGCGACGCCGTCGCCTGTCGCCCCGCCGTCGCTGGGGAACCGATCAAGCTCGGCGGAGCGCCAAGAGGCGCCTGCCTCCACGCGGCGTCAGCGGGCGCCCGTCCCGGTCGCGCTCGTCCTCGACGAGGTCAGCGCGAGCCGAACCTTCTCGCGCTCGAAACCGCGCCGCTCGTGGGCGCCGTGGTTCGCTTTGGGCAGCGTTGCGGCCTTGGCCGCCGCCGCGTTCGCCATCTCACGCCTCCCGGCACCCGAGACGGTGCCTACGGCGACCGCCTTCAGTAGCGACGAAGCGCGTCGCTCTAACGAGATGGAGTCCTCGAGGTCGCGCTACGGGGTCGAGATCGCCAGGGGCGGCCTTGACGCCGAGCAGGCCCATTCGCGTCGGGAGATCGAGCTCTCTGCAGCCGCGCCCGGGTCGCCCCCGGCCCGACCGGTCCGCGCCGCGGGCCCGCGTCCATCTGCGAAGACCGCGCCAGTCGCCGAACCCTCGAACGTCGTCGCAGACGAGCCCATCTCCGTGGTCATCACGGTACAGCCGTTCGGCGAGGTGAGCCTCGATGGACGGTCGCTCGGCAAAAACCGAGTCACCGCGTCGCTCCGGCCCGGCACACACTGCTTCCGCGTCTCGAACCCCAACCGCGAGAGGACGATCTGCCGCGGGGTTGATGGGGCTACGCGGTCACTGCAGCTCAGCTTGACGACCGAGGCAGTTCTCGGAACCCCTTGAATTCGCTGGGCAGGCCGTCCGCTTGGAGGGTCGCTCGTGGGCGACTCGCGGCGAAGTGGAGGTCGTCGAAGGCTACTTCTTCTTTGACTTCACGGGCTCGGGTGCGGGCACCTCGTCGATGGTCGAGACTCCCTCCGAGGCTGGGAGACGAGTCTTCAGGGCATAGATGATGAGGCCGACGCCGAGCAGGACGAAGGGGATCGAGAGAATGGCGCCGGTGGTGATGTTCCAGTTGTCCGGCACGCCGCCCTGTTGCTCCTTGAGGAACTCCACGGCGAAGCGGGCTGAGAAATACAGCGAGAAGTAGGTACCCGTGAGCAGCCAGCGTGGCCGCTTCTCGCCGCCAGCGAGACGGTCGACGAGTGTCAGCGCAGCGAGGACGGCGATGCCGATGAGCACCTCATAGAGCTGGGTCGGGTGGCGCGGCGTGAGGGGCAGCCCGTGGTGCTTGTCGTATTGCGGCAGGCATACGGCCCAGGACACATCCGACGGGCGACCGACGACCTCCGAGTTGAAGAAGTTTCCAAGGCGCACGAAGACCGCGCTGTTCGCGGCGGACCACATGAAGCGGTCGAACATCTCGCCGGTTGGGATACGGAACTTCCGTGCGAACAGGATGATGACGGTGATGACTCCGAAGGTGGCGCCATGAGATGAGAGGCCGGCGATACCGCCCCGGATGTCGATGAGGTAGAGCGGGTTCGCGACGACCTTGTCCCACTCGTAAAAGAGGCGGTGGCCGAACCAAGCGCCCACGAAGACGCCGACGATGGACCAGTTTACGAAGCGGGCGGCGACCTCTTTCGAGCGGCCTGCGCGCGCCATCTGCCACGCAAGCATGAGGTATCCGAAGTAGAAGACGCCCAGAAAGGCGAGGCCGTACCACCGGATCTGAATTGGTCCCGCGATCGGTAAAATCACGGGATCGACGTCCCAGGTCCAACACGAAGCCAGCATCACCACCTCAAAGCGCCCACGGGCGCGTCACTTACGCGCTACGCGGCGCATCGACGGAATACAGCGCCTGCGCGGGCGCTACCGAATGACCGAACGGCGGCGTTCGGTTCGGCGCCGCAGGACATACAACATCAGCACGACTAGGAACAACCCGGAAGCGGGTACCAGCAATGCGCGCCGCGCCCTCTCGGCGTCTTCGTTGCGGGTCTCGGGCGTGTCCCCAGGCCGAACGAGGGCTACCGCGTCAGACGCGATGACGATGTGGCCTTGCGGCGGACGAGAGAGCGCGTCGCGGGCACGCCGTGCGAGCTCGTCCGCAGACCCAGCACGAACCCAGCTTGCCAGCACCGCTGCCGGCGAGCCCTCGTCGGGCGGCGGCGACGTCCCATAACGAAGGGTCACTGCCGGCGGTACCTGCCAGTACCAGCGACGTCCCGACGCGCCCGCGTCTTCGGTCCATTCGAGCGCGGTGAGCGTGTCGCCCTCGATCGAGGGGTCGAACTCCAGCTCGACTGCGATGGTCTGTGGCGCTCCTTCGTCTGCAGTGAAGCCTTCGCCGAGGCCGGGAAGCTCGAGTGCCAGGTGAGACCAGCCGCTGCCCGCCGGGCGTCTCACGTCCCCATCCGACGTGTCAGAGACCGTCTGCACCGCGATGGCGAGCGTGAAGACGTGATCGCCTTTCGGGAGCGTGATGCGCAAGCCGACCGAGTAGCCGTCCGAGTCGTCGAGGACGCGGTCCCGAATTCGGATGTCGGTCTCGTTCAGGACCGCGCCGTCGAGCCAAGCGCGAGCGGCGAGCGGGCCGCCCGTCCGGATCGGGTTCCGCCCACGCGAGAGCGTCGCTTGGTCGACGCCGACCCAGAACGAGGTCTTGTCGCCGTTATTGGTGAGCGTCAGCGTCTGCTCCACGATGACGAAGTCTGACGTGATTCGGGCGTAAGCCGAGGCTCGCTTCACGGCGACGTCCACGGCCCGCGGGATGGGGCCGGCGACGTACGCATAGGGACCTCGTAGCGCCGAGACGACGCCACCAGGGTAGGTAGCGGCCTGAGCCCACAGAGGGAGTATGGCCGTGAGCGCAACGAGTAATCTAACGAGGGTCATCAAAGGCGCTTCTTGCCCCACACGAACTCGAGGTCGTCGCCGCTGAACTCCTCGGCCGCTTTCTCGCGGGCCGTCATTTCGCGCTTCGGTTCGAGGTTGTTCTGCTTGCAGCGCGCCCACATCCACTCCACGCGCTCGTCCAACTTCTTGCCCATATCGAGGTAGCGCGCTGCAACGGCAGCGACCCCGCGTGGCGACAACGGTCGCGCGCATCGGATTCGAACCGGGTCGATGCGGCGCCGCGAGGTGAGCGGGCTGAACGCCTCTGCTGATGGGCTCGAACAACGAAGCAGCACCTCGATGGCGTCGATGAGGCCGGCGATGCGGGTTCGGCGTTCCGCTTCCGGAAGTGCTTCGGGCGCGTCCTCACCGTCGTGCAGTGGCGCTTCATGCAGTGACGCTTCATGCAGTGACGCTTCATGCAGTGACGCTTCATGCAGTGGCGCTTCGAAAGTGAACGCGGCCCCCAGTAGCCGCCGGGCCTCGCCGCGTTGGGCTTTCGGCACGCGCTTCTGGCGCACGGCCTGATTCAGCGCGTCGCATTGCGCTGCGAGGACAGGGTCTTGCACGGCTACTTTAGAACGGGCGGGTCGGCCTTCTGGGCCGAGTTCAGAAAGCCCAGATAGAGCAGACCAGCGCGTTCGTCGTCGAAGATCGCGAAGTGGTCCGCGTCCGCGAACTGCGCCACGGCCATGGTCCCTTTCCCGAACGCGTTCTCCATGTTGCCCTCGAGCGGCGTTCCGACGAGCGCGATGGACTGCGAGTCGTGGCCGGGAGACGGCAACGGGCCGGGCGCCAGGATCGGCATGGCGGCGGCCGATGCGAGGTTGAGCGCCGTGACGGCGGGCGTCTGCGCGTCGTTGACGCCGGACGTCAGGAGCAAGTCGAGCGGTGGGCGCTCGCCGGGAGGATTGCGGAAGTGACGGGCGTAAGCGAGGGGATCGGTCGTCTCGACCAGGGCTTGAACGAGCGCGAGGACGGGGTGGCCGATGATGAATTCGTTCGGATCGGAGATCGCGAGCAGCGTCTCGACGAGGAGCTTGAAGTCCGCGGGGTCCTTACGGAGTCGTATGGTGTAGGCGATCCCGCCGCCCGCGCCCGACAGCACGAAGGAGCGGATCCTCTGGGCGAAAGGCGCCATCAGTGCGCCGGACAGGCCACCGTGGCTGTGGCCGAGGAAGTGGATGTTGTTTGGGTCGAGCTTCACGGAGACGCCGGAGCCCGAAAGGGTGCCAACCTCGGCTGCGAAGCGGGCTTGAAAGAGCACATCCACCGCCGATTGCCGGAAGTTGCACCGGAAGGACTCCGGGTTGAAGACGTTGAACGAGGCGACGTCGGTGTTGGTGCCCACCGGCGCTCGTGGCCCGTGGAGCGGCTGGTCGATGCCCATGACCGCCATGCCGCGCTTGGTGAGCTCCTTGGCGACGGAGTACTTCGAGCCCGTGAGCATTGACTTGTAGTCGCCGCCGGTGCCGTGACCGTAGAGCACGACCGGCCAACCCGACGCCGGAGCCTCGCCCGTCGGGACCGCGAGCGCGAAGCGCAAGGACTCGGTCGCTTGCACCTCGGGGCCGCTGTCGCCGATGACGAAGGCCCCGCCTTCGGTGTCATAGGGGACGACGCCGGCCTGAAGGTTCGAGCTCGTGTAGTGACCTTCGTAGAGCTCGAATCCAGTCGCCTTGTCTTCCGAGACGGCCACGTCGACTAGCGCGGGGGCTGGCGCGGCGCCATCGACCCAGGTCGCGATGTCCCTCAGCTGCGCCGTTGGGTGCCCGGTCGTGAAGACCGTCGCCGCAGCGACATCGTCGTGCTCGATTCGGGCGCGTGCGAGCCACTCGCGCAGCGGCGAGTAGAGGTTTGCGAGCGGCCCCTGATCAGCGAGCCCTGCGGCGACGACCTGCGGCTGTCCTAGCGCCTCGCCGCCCTCGTCCGTCACCGACCGGAAGATGACGACGCCGTAGGTCGTGCCCTCGCGAAGTGTTCGGCCGTAAAAGGGCTGTACGATCAGCGTGTTATTGGGGACGTATTGGAAGTCTTCGCTACCGACCCACGTCGATTCGGCAGGGATGAGCTCGCCGAACGCGCCGCTGTCTTCGTCGAGGTTGACCACCATCACCGACGAGGTGCCCGAGGTGCTGGCCTTCGGCTCCGGGAGGGTGTCCGGGTCGATGGCCGCATCGAACACGAAGTACGCCGCCGAGGTGACGCCCCAGCCGTCGAGGTTGTCTTCCGCAGAACCGACGTAACGTTCCAGGAGGTCTACCTGGCCGGGGTTCGGGAAGCCCGTGAGGTCGAGGCGGCCGGTCGCGGCGTCTCGTCGAAGGTCGGTCGGCCAGGGGGCGTCCATCAGCGCTGGGGAGTCGAGGTCGATCTTGACCATCGTGCCGTCGATGCCGGTCGCCGGGGGGGTGATCGCGTCGGTGCCTTCGACAGAGTCGCCGCCAGTGCCGTCCGAGCCGACGTCCGAGCTCACCGCGTCTGCCGCGGGTGATTCGGTCTCAGTCCCACAGGCCGCTGAAAGAAGGGCGGTCGCGGCAAGTGCGCCGTGGAGACCGCCGCAAATCGACGCGAAGAGAGAGAGGCGATGTGGCGATCTGGAGCGAACTTGCATCTGCTCAGATTACCATGACCGGCACCGGACGTCCTTCTGCGTTCAGCCGCGACCCCCCATACGCCCGGCGCGCCCGGGACGAGGCTCCCCGATGGTTCGACTTAACCGCATCTACACCCGCACCGGCGACAAGGGCATGACCCGACTCGTCGGCGCACAAGAGGTACCGAAGGACTCGCTCCGTATCGAGGCCTACGGCACGGTGGACGAGCTGAACACCATCATCGGACTCGCCCGGACCTTCCTCGAACAGAGCCCAGCGCCGGACGAGGTCAAAGCCGTTCTGTCTGGCTGGCTGAAGCCGCTGCAGCACAACCTCTTCAACCTCGGGGCGGACCTCGCGACCCGCATGGAGGATCGTTGGGCGACCATGCCCCTCATCGATCAGGGGGATATCGACGCCCTCGAACAGGTCATGGACCACCTGAACGAGGACCTGCCCGACCTCACCAGCTTCGTGCTCCCGGGCGGCGGGCCTGTGAACGCCTTCCTCCACCAAGCCCGCACGGTCTGTCGGCGAGCTGAGCGTGTCACCATCACGCTCTCACGCGAGGAGCCGCTCGGCGACTTCGTGGTGCCTTACCTGAACCGGCTGTCCGACGCGCTGTTCGTATGGAGCCGCTGGGTCGCGCGGAAGCTGGGCGAGTCCGAGTGGCTTTGGGAGCCCAAATCCTAGCCCAGTTCAGTTGGCTGGCGCTGGTTTGGTGAACGCGGGGTTGGTGGCCAGGCTGGGGTCGGTGAGCGACTCGAGGAAGGCCAGCAGATCGGCGCGCTCTCCATCGGTCAACGTGAAGCCGGGTACGAACTGCGACTTGTACGGGTTCGCGCGTCCATCGCCAGCGTTCTCGCCAGACTCGATGTGCCGCCCACCGGCTTCGTAGAAGCGCACGACGTCCTCCAGGGTCGCGAGGCTTCCGTCGTGCATGTACGGCGCTGTCTCGGTGACGTTTCTGAGTGTCGGTACTCGGAAGCGGCCCATGTCGTCCGCTTTCTTCGTGAACTCGAAGAGGCCCGTGTTCCCCGCGGGGTAGCTGCCCATGCCGTCGACGTTGTAGAGGCCGTTGTTGAAGAAGCTGGCTTCGTTCAGCGTGACACCGGTGTGAGTCGCTGCGCCGCTGAGGTTGAAGCCGCCATGGCAGTGGAAACACTCGGCTTTCTCCCCAAAGAAGAGGTCGAGGCCCCTCTTCGCGCTCGGCGAGAGTGCGGCGCTATCGCCACCGTAGACGTAGCGGTCGTAGGGCGTGTCGCCCGAGACGATGGTGCGCACGAAGCTGGCGAGCGCCTTCACGACATTGTCGAAGTCGATCGGATCCGGGTCGGCCGGGAAGGCGGCGGCGAATAACGCGGCCGTGTACGCGTCGTCGCGGAAGCGCTGGAGTACCGTCTCTTCGTTGCCGGTGATGCCGAGCTCGATGGGGAACTCGCCGAACATCGGGACTTTGATCTGCTGTTCGAGGGTCTTTAGCACCGGGTTCGCCCAGGTCAGGGTCGTGTTGTAAGCGACGTTCGTGAGGCCCATCGAGTTCCGGGGCGTGGACTCCCCGGTGGAGCCCTCCGAGACCGGCTTGCCGTCCGCAAACCCCTTGTCCTGAAAGTGGCACGAGGCGCAGGCTTGTTGGCCGTTGCCGCTGAGTCTCTGGTCGTAGAAGAGGTGGCGCCCGAGCTCCACGCCTTCCACGGTGAGCGGATTGTCGGCCGGGATGAGCGGCTGGGGCAGACCGAGTGGCAGCGCGAGGGTGAGCGGGGTCGGGCCAGTAGGCTCGGCGTCGTCGGCAGTGCAGCCGGCGACAGCGCAGCCTGCGATAGAGACGACGGCCAACCAGCGGAGAGACGAGTGTAGTGTCGACGACATCGGGACGCAGCGACCTCCGAACGCAGTCTAGCTCAGCCGAGCGCTGACTGCACTCCGAGACCCGCGAGAACGAGGGCGCCTATGAGCCGCAAGACCTTGCCGCTGTGAGCGTTTCGGCTGAGTGCATCTCCCGCGACGAGCGCCGCCGCGGAGAGCGCCGCCGTGATGAGTCCGGCTGCAAGGCAGACGGGCCAAAGCGCTTCGTCCACGAGACGCACGGCCGCGCCGATGGCGAGCGCGTCGATGCTCGTGGCGATCCCGATGGGGAGGAGCGCCGCCCACGACGTGTTCGATGCGGCGGGCTCTTCAGTTGAGAAGGCTTCCTTGACCAGCTTCAGCGCGAGCACCACGAAGACGGTGGCAGCGAGATACGGCGCGACGCCCGCGATTCGCTCGACCAGGGCGCCGCCGAGCGAGGTCGCGCCGTAGCCGAGCGCAGGCATGAGCGCTTGCAAGCCGCCGAAGACCACAGCGACTCGGAACGCGGCGGCGTTGACGTTGGCGCTACTCGAGAGGCCGAGCGCTGCGCTCGCGGCAGCCGCGTCCATGGCGAGTCCGATGCCGATGCCGATGGCGTTCATGGGTCGAGCTTACCACGACTCTTTGGGTCCATTGAGGTACGCTGCCGGACAGAACGTCGCACCGGAGAAGCACATGCGCACTTTCACTCAATGGATGGACGCCTACGGCGAGAGCCACCAGAACCCGCAGAACCAGATGATCCACAAGATCTGTGTGCCGCTCATCATGATGAGCGTGTTCGGGATGCTCTGGGCCATCCCGATCCCGTGGGCCGCGAACCCCATCTCCTTATGGGTCAACTGGGCGACCATCGGCGCCGCACTCGGCCTCGCCTTTTACTTCTCGCTGAACCTCCTGATGGCGCTCGGTATGGTCGTCCAGATCGCAGTGATGCTCGGCGTCGTGCATGCCTTCGAGCGCTTTGGCATCCTCCTCCCAGCCTCCATCGGCATCTTCGTGCTCGCCTGGATCGGGCAGTTCTACGGACACAAGATCGAAGGTAAAAAGCCGTCTTTCCTCGATGATCTGGCGTTCCTCCTCATCGGGCCGCTGTGGGTGCAGCGTTTCCTCTACGCACGTATCGGCATCAAGGTCTGAGAGGGTACTCCAACGCCATGAATCTCGCGGTCACCAGCGTTCACCTCGATCTCGGCGCCGGAAGGCGTGGCACGGACATGGGCCCGAGCGCCATCTACGTCGCCGGGCTCCTCCCGGGCCTCGCCCGCCTTGGGCACGCCGTGAGGCGTATCAGCCACATCAGCGTTCCCCGGGCCGAAGAGCTCGAGTCGGGCGACACGAGCGCACGTTACCTCCCCGAGGTCGCTGCGGCGTGCCGAGAGCTGGCGCTTCGCGTCGAGCAACAGGTCGAGGACGGCCTCTTCCCCGTCGTCCTCGGCGGCGACCACTCCCAGGCCATCGGCACCATCTCTGGGCTCGCGCGTGCATTGCGCCGCCGCGGGCAGAAGCTCGGTGTGGTCTGGGTCGACGCCCACACCGACATGAATACGCCCGACATCACTCCCTCCGGCAACATCCACGGCATGCCGCTCGCCGTCCTGCTCGGCCACGGGCCGCGCGAGCTCGTCGAGATCGCGGGGGACGAGCCCGCCCTCGACGCCCGCAATGTCGTCGTCATCGGCGCTCGCGACGTCGACCCGCGCGAGGCGGAGTTCGTTCGCCGCCTCGGTCTTCGCGTGTACACGATGACCGAGATCGACACCCGCGGTCTCGCCACCTGCGCTCAAGAGGCCTTCGAACGCACGACCACCGGCACGGCTGGCGTCCACCTCAGCTTCGACATGGACGGCGTCGATCCCGACTACGCGCCCGGCGTTGGCACGCCAGTCGCCGGCGGCTTGACGCTCCGCGAAGCCCACCTCATCTGCGAGTACGCGCATCTCACTCAGGCGCTCATGGGCGTCGAGGTCGTCGAGGTCAACCCGACCTGCGACCACGAGAACCGCACCGGCAAGCTGGCATCGGAGCTCGTACAGTCCGCGCTCGGCCGGCTCACGCTGCCAACGGGTCGAGCGGCGCGGCTCTAGGAGCTCGGGCAAGAGGTTTGACTTAGTCGACCTGGTCGACCAACCCGACTTGGGAGGTGCCTGCATGACGATCGTGACCGTACAGGAGGCCAAGACTCACCTTTCTCGCCTCCTAGCCGCCGTCGAGGCAGGCGAATCCGTCGTGGTTCGTCGTGGACCCAAGGTTGTCGCGAAGCTGGTGCCTGTTAACCACGCCGACCTGCCCGCTCGGCGTTTCGGCGTGGCGGCGGGGCTATGCCCAGCACCCCCACTCGATTTCTTCGAGCCGCTCTCCGCCGATGAAGCGGCTGAGTGGGAATCGTCGTGAAGCTGCTCTTGGACACGCACGCCTGTGTTTAGTGGATGCTCGGGCACGACCGCTTGACGGCGGAAGCCCGACGAGCCATCGAACACGCCAGCGTCGTGTGGCTCAGCGCCGCCAGCGGGTGGGAGATAACGACCAAAGTTCGACTTGGAAAGTGGCCAGAGGCAGCGCCGCTGATCGCGACCCTCCCGTCGCTACTCGAAAGTCAACGATTCGGCGTTCTCGGCGTCTCGCTCGGTCACGCGATGGCGGCTGGGACGCTCGGTGGGGTTCATCGAGATCCCTTCAACTGCATGTTGATCGCGCGCGTGCTCGCGGAGGGGCTCACCATCGTGCGCGTCGATCGCGTCTTCGACGACTACGGCGTCCCTCAAATCGGATGACTATCGGTTTGGTTCGAGCCGTTAGGGTGCGGCCCGCTCGATACTCCGAACCAGCCACTCCAGCCCCCGCCGCCCGAGCGTGAGTCGGAAGTGTCCTCCACCGGGAGCGCTCCACAGGACCGTCGCGCTCTCCGCGGTCGCGCCTCGCGAGAGCTGAGGCTCGGGAGTGGCTCCCCCTGCCGTCCGCGCTTCGCTCAGCCAACGCGACACGAAGGCGTCGATGCTGGCACCACGTCCTGTCTCCTGAGCGCCGCCCTCGATGGCCCATGTTTCGCCGTGCTTCTCGCCAAACGCCACCAGCTCGGCCGTGTCGAGGTGCGACCTGAGAGCGTCTCGGTCCCCTGCCGCCGAGTGGCGCAGGAACGCTCTAGCCGATTCGAGCGCTGTTCTGCAGCGGGTGAGACATCCTCCAACCAGAATGGGGCGTTTTGGGCGCTCGAGGGCGCTTGGGTTGGGCGGCGGTGCGGACGCGGTGACGGAACCGCCTGATACCGAAGACGCGGATGAAGGCCCGCTCACAGGCGCACTACACCCAGAGAGCACGAGCCCGAGCGCGAACATCCAGCTCGGGTTCAAGACGCCTTACTCTCAGCGTCAGGGACGTCAAAGTCGGCGTCGAGTTGGACATCGCTGAGGCTGGGTCGATCGATGAGCCCTGCGTGGTAGGCGTAGTTCAGGATGTCACCGACCGTACGCACGCCGAGCTTCTCGCGGACCTTGGCGAGGTGAGTGGAGACCGTGCTCGATCGCACGTCGAGCTCAGCCGCGATGTCTCCGACGGTGCGACCGTGCAGGATGAGCGTGAAGACTTGGTGTTCGCGTGAGGAGAGCTCGAGGTGCGGCGGCCGGGCGCCTGGCGCTGGCGTCGTGGGTCCGCCGGGGGCCGGAAGCCCTGCGTTGGCCGCCCGTATCGTCTCGACGATCGCGTCGCCGGGCTCGTCTTTGGACAAGTACGCGTAAGCGCCGGCCGCGAGCAACGCCGGCGCGTACTGCGATGGCGGGTACATCGAGAGCACGACCACTTTGAGCGACGGGCGCCTCTCCCGAAGGCGCTTCAGGACCTCGGTGCCGCTGATCTTCGGCAATGACAAGTCCAGCAAGAGGACGTCCCAGCGGTCGACACTCGTGGCGTTCAGGACTTCCCACCCGTGTCGCGCTTCACCAATGACCTCCATTCCGGCGTCGGTCAGTAGCTCTCGGATCCCTCGACGCACGACCTCGTGATCGTCCGCAATGAAGACTCGAATCGGCCCCTTGGCTGCTCTGTTCAAGTTGGGCATGCGCTCACCTGATGGATCCTGTTCACAAGGTCCTGTTCACTATGGATGGCTCGCTAAGCACGACGAACGCGGGGCCCGCAATCGCGGGGCGAACACTACCGCCCCTTCCTCGTGGACGGATAGCCAAGATTTTCCGGTACCCGCTTCAACTCGACGCTGAGTGAGCTGGGCCGTCATGTTAGCCTACGGCCCCTCAGTCAGCGGCGCAGAGACGGCGTCGCGCCTGAGCGCCCCTGCGCACCTGGAGGATTCGCTGTGATCTCGAGACGGAAGTTCATCAAAGGCACTGGCATCGCTGCCCTGGCTCATGCGGTGGCCTGCGAGTCCGGTTCCGACACCCCGGCGACCGGTGACGCCACGAGCGGCGCCGATGGTCGAGCCGCGGCCGATGCCGGCGACGACGCTTACGATCTCGGCGATCTCGGTACCAGTCCAGACGCGAGCGGTGAATCGCCTGACGCCACTGACCCCACGCCCGACACCGGCCCGAAAGAGCCCCTCCCGGAGTACGAATACGACGGGCCTCTTGGGCCGGAGGACCTCTTCCTCCACGGGGTCGCGAGCGGCGATCCGCTCGAGGATCGCGTCATCCTCTGGACGCGCACGTCGGTAGAACAAGCCACTGACCCCATCGACGTCTTCTATGAGATGGCGAGCGGCCCCGAGTTCGTCGACCGCGTGGCTGCAGGCTGGACCAAGGCGCTCGCGGACGACGACTTCACCGTCAAGGTCGACCCGACCGGGCTGGCGGCCAGCACGACCTACTACTACCGCTTCAAGTCGCTCGGTCGCACGTCGCCCATTGGCCGAACCCGCACGACCGGCGACCGCACACGCCTTCGGGTCGCGCTAGCGTCCTGCCAGGAGTACCAGAACGGTTACTACTACGCCCACCGCCACATCGGCAGCCGCGCCGACCTCGACGCCGTCGTGTTCCTGGGCGACTACATCTACGAGTACGGCCCTCGTAGCGGCGCCGTCCGCGACATCGCTCCCGCCAAGTCGATAACGACCATCGAGGAAGTGCGACAGCGCTACGGCCACTACCGCCTCGACCTCGATCTGCAAGAGGCACACCGTCAGCACCCGTGGTTCGTGGTCTGGGATGACCACGAGTTCGGGAACAACGCGTGGCAAGGCGGCGGTTTCGGGCGTACGGGTGCCGGCTGGAACGTGCGCCGTGAGCTGTGCGAGAAGGTATGGCGCGAGTGGCTCCCCGTGCGTGGCCAGCTCGGTGACCCCATCTACCGCGCCTTCGAGTTCGGCGACTTCGCGTCGCTCGTCATGCTCGACACTCGCATCGAAGGCCGGGAGGAGCCCATCAACCCGAACGCGCCGGAGGGCTTTGACGCGCCCGAGCGCACGCTGCTGGGGGCTGAGCAGGAGGCGTGGTTCGCAGCCAGAGCGGCGGAGGCCGGTGACCGCTGGTTCCTCGTCGCGCAGCAGGTGATGATGGCGCCGCTCACCGACGGCGCGTCTCCGCTCAACTACGACCAGTGGGACGGCTTCCCCGCCGCCCGCGACCGGCTCTACGACGCCGTCGCGGAAAATGGCATCGACTCCATGGTCGTCTTCACCGGTGACATTCACAGCACCTGGGGCAACGACCTGCCTCGTGACTTCCTCACCTACGATCCTTCCACGGGCGATGGCTCGATGGGCGTCGAGATCGTGACGCCCGGGATCACGTCGTTTGCGCCCAGCTTCGAAGGCATCGCCGAGCTGGCCCAGCAGCTGAACCCTCACATCCGGCACGCCGAAGTCGGCAGCCAGGGTTACACGCTCGTCGACTTGGACGAGGCGCGCGTGAAAGCGACCTGGGTCTACGCGAAAGACATCCAAGGCGCCGATCCGGCGATGACCGACGCCACGACGGTTACCTGTCCGAAAGGCGATCGAAGGTGGTCCGTCGGCGGGACCGCCGATACGGCCCCCGACGCGGCGCCGCTGGCGCCCTGACCCACACCACTCGGCTTACAGGCACGCCCCCGCGGCGTCACACGCAAGGCCAAGCCCGCACGATGTGCCCACGTCGCGCAGCGTGTTCGCGCAAGCGCCCGTCGTCGGCTCGCAGGTGTCGATCGTACACGGATCCTGATCGTCGCAGCTCTCGAGCAGACAGCGGCCGGCGAGGCCACAGGCGCTCGTGCCCAGCGCGGTCGTTCGAATCAGCCGTACTCGCGCGCTCCCGGTTTGGCTCACCGTGCCGGCGACGACGCTGCCGTCCGGGGCTGCCAAGAGCGCACTACCCGTAAAGAAGACCGTCCCAGTCTCTTCCGTGAGGCCGGCGAGCACGTCGACGCTGGGGCCATCGAGGCGAGAGAGCGTCGCGAAGTCGGCGAGCACGCGCGGCCGGCCGTCTGGGCCCACGGCGGCGGCCTTGGGTGATGCCGTGAAGATGGTCTCGCTCAGGAGAGCGCCAGAGCTCGGGTCGAGGAGCACGATGGCACCCCGCTCCGTCGGTGCGCCCGGCCACCGCTCGAGGCTGAAGAGCGCGCCATCGACCACCTGTAAGTCGACGTTTTAGCGCACGACCCCGTTCGTCGTGAGAACGCGCGTCCACGGCGAGGAGCCGTCGGGGTCCAAGCGCTGGACGACCGCGGGCGAGGTGCTGCTGCCTTCATCGAAGGCGAATCCGCCGACGAACAGTGCGCCATCGGTGCTCGCGACGCTCACCCCTGCGTTGAAGGCGCCCCACGCTACCCGTGTCCTCGCTGCCCGTGTCCTCGCTACCGAGGTCTTGAGTGGCGTCTACGTCGCCGCTGTCCGGGAGGGCGACCGAGTCCGCCGCGTCGCTCGTCAGGTCGGCGTCGGCACCGGGACCCGGCGTCGTGTCGCCCAAGTCGGAGGTGGCCGTCTCCGAGGTGGCGCCCGCCGCGTCTTCGACATCGAGAGCGTCGGACACAGTCAGTGCCGCGTCGCTACAGGCGCCGAGCGTCATCCCGAGCGCCAAAATGGCGAGCCGAGAGCGGTCCTTCAACAATCATGGGCGCAGGCAGAGCATGAAACGGAGTCCTCGACGCGATCAAAACCAGAACGTGACCCCAAGACTGCCGAGAAAGCCCCCAGTTCCGAGTCCAAGTACGAAGCTGGAGTCCTCATACGCGATCCCCTCGACGTTCAAGAAGGTGCCTTGTTCGGGAACGAACACCAGGAGGATGCCGGTCGCGAGCTGCAATGATACGGAATCACTGAGGAAGTACTCGATGATGAGCGGGATCTCGAGGTTGAACTGAAAGGTCGAGCCGCTAAAAGCGCCGGCTGCCGGCGCAGACCGCGCGTTGACGGCGTCTTCGAGCCGCGTGGCCGGCGCATCGCTCGGGGCGTTGCGCACGCCGAAGTCGCCCCGAACCCCCACGAGGAGGTTGGCGGTCCGGTGCTGCACTGCAGCGTAGAACACGCCGAAGGCACCGACGAAGGCAGTGGAGTTCTGGCCGCCCGTGTTGGTCGCAAAGGCCACGCCCGTATCGAGCTCGAGCGCCACTGAGCGCGAGAGCCAATAGCGCAGCGACAGCCCGCTCACACCGCCGAACGACTGCATGAACCCGACGCCGAACTTGCCTTGCATGTCCTTCGCATGGGCGGGGCCAGCCCCAACGGTGATGGCGACGATGAGCGCCGCAAGCGCGTACTGGCTCAATCGTAGCGTCGGGAGCAGCTTCATTGCCTCCGCAGGCTAGCCGGAAAGACCGTCTTTCGCTACCGAAGTGAAACGTGACACTTGCAACGTGACAGTTGTGATGTTACGTTGGCTCTCGTGACCGACGACGCCACCACGACCAGCCCTCACAGCGACCCTGAGTTCGACATCACCGAGCTCGAGGCGCTCTCCGGCGTCACGCGTCGCACCATCCGCTTCTACATCCAGCGCGGCCTCGTTCGGGCGCCCCACGGCACGGGCCGCGGCAAGCACTACGATCGGGAGCACCTGCACCGGCTCATCGAGGTGCGTTCGCGCCAGGAAGCCGGCGAATCGCTCGACACGATCGCCGCGCTGAGCGTCACGTCGGCCGATGGCCAGAATGTGCCGTGGCCCGAGCCATCGCCGGGCGCGGTCCCCCCGCTCCCCGATGCCTGGCTTCGGCTCGCACTCGCGCCGGGCCTCGAGCTCCACGCCCAAGCCGGTCGCTTCGACCCCATCACCCTGCGCCGGATCGCACAGGTCGTGCGCTCACTCTTGAATCAACCCATGGATCAACCCAGACAAGGGGCGCCGAACGACGACCGCCCAGAGGAGCCCTGACATGTTCACCGCCCAGACCCTCGGCCTCACTACCACCGCCGGCGTCCCGGTCCCGCTCGCGGGCGTTCGGATGGACGCGACCCTCACCGGGCCCGTCGCCGACGTCGCCGTGACGCATCGTTACGTCAACACGGAGGCCTCCCCCATCGAGGCGGTCTACATCTTCCCGCTACCCGAAGGCGCCGCGCTCTGTGCGGTGAGCGCCGTCGTCGACGGTCGCGTCATCGAAGGGCGCGTCGAGGCCCGCGAGAAGGCGTTCGCAACCTACGACGACGCGATGGCCGAGGGACATGGCGCCATCCTCATCGATCAGGAGCGCGACGACGTCTTCCGGATCTCGGTCGGTAACCTAAATCCGGGTAAATCCGTCGAGATCACGATGCGTTACGCATTGCTCGTGGGCCGCGAGGGGCCGGCGCTCCGCCTCCAGCTCCCGACCGTGGTGCCGCCTCGCTATGTGCCTGCCAGCGGCGTCGTCGGCGTGGTGGGCGAGACCGACGAGGAGCTTCTGAACCCGGAGCGCGGTCGGGTCCCGTATGGGCTGACCGTCGCCATCAACGCGACAGTGACCGGAGGATTCGCCGTGGTCGAGTCGCCGTCTCACCCGATCCGTGTCGAACATCGTGACAGTGGCGTTTCGGTGGCGCTCTCGCGACCGGACGCCCCGCTCGACCGCGACCTCGTCCTGCTCCTCGAGCCACGCCAGAAGAATCAACCGTTTGCGTCCGTAGGGAGAGACGCCAAAGGGCGTCGGCATCTCCTCGTGAGCTTCGAGCCCGGCGCGGAGAGCTTCCGTGGTGCGACCACCGCGCCGCTCGACGTCCTCTTTCTCCTCGACTGCTCGGGGTCCATGGAGGGCAGCTCTATCGAACAGGCCCGGCGGGCGCTCGCGCTCTCCATCCGGACCCTACAACCCGGAGACACCTTCGACATCGTCCGGTTCGGCTCGTCGTTCGACGCGATGTGGGGCAAGTCACGCGAGTTCACGGAGGCCACGCTGAACGAGGCGACGGCCTGGCTCGCCAAGGTCGGCGCGGACCTCGGGGGCACGGAGATCGCGCCTGCGCTCTCGTCGCTGCTCACTCGGCCCCAGTCGGGCCAACACGCCCGACAAGTCGTCCTGCTGACGGACGGCCAGGTGAGCAACGACGACGAGGTCATCGCGCTCGCGCGGCAACACTCGGCCTCGACTCGGATTTTTGCCTTCGGTATCGGCGACGGCGTCGGTGAGGCCCTCGTCCGCGGCGTGGCGCGGGTCAGCCGAGGGGCCGCCGAGCTCATCGGGTCGGGCGAGCGCATCGAGCCCAAAGTGTTGCGTCAGTTCGGGCGCCTCCGCGAGCCGGCGATGACCGACGTACGTCTCGACGTCGGCGCGGCCGCGGTGACCCTGGCGACCGCGTCCATCCCGCCCATCTTCGGCGGCGACCGGCTCGCGCTCATGGCTCGCCTCGACAGCGGCGTGCCGACCTCCGCCACGCTGCGGGCCCGACGTGCGGGCGGGGAAGAGGTGAGCTGGACGGTGGCCGTCGACGCCGAGCGACCGACGGCCACGAGCGCCATCGCCACCCTTTGGGCCAAAGCACACATCCGGGAGCTGCAGGACGGGACGCTGAGGCGTACCGGAAGTGCCCAAGCGGGCCGACGTGGCCGGAGCGGGGAGTCGTCGTCCGAAGGGGCCGCGCTCGCCCTAGCGCTCGACTATCAGCTGGCCTTCGAAGGTGCGAGCTGGGTGCTCGTCGAGGTGAGACAGGACGCGGATAAGACCGTGGTGACCCCGCAGTTGCGGTCGGTCCCGGTGGAAGAGCTGCACGACATCGCTTTCCTCCGAAACCCGGGTGCGGTGGCGCGTCGCTCCGTAGCGATGCCTCCGCCGCCGTCGTCGTTCAGCGCGGCACGCCTTACCCCGCAGGCGCCACCCTGGATGGGCGTACCGGCCGGGGCGCCGCCTCCGGCGCCCAGGAGCGCGGCGCCCGCTTCCGCTGGCCAGAAGGGCGGTGGCGGTCCGGTCAAGCGCGCGATGGCGAAGCTCTTGTCGCGGGACTCGAGCGACTCCGAGTCGGTCTTGATGGCTCCGCCGCCCGCCAGCGCTCCGGCCAGCTTCGACGACGGGGCCAGTAGCGAGGGGTATGGTGGAGCGCTCGACTCGAAGCGGAAGGAGGAGGCCTCCGCAGATCTCCTCTACGACGTGCTCATGCTCCAGCGCGCAGACGGTAGCTTCGCGGACGCCCCGGTGCTTCGAAAGGCCCTCGGACTCGCGCGGGCTCGAATCGAAGCGGCAGGCGGGGGCGCGGTCCGCGTGACGCAGGCCGTCCTGTTCTGGCTGGGCTCGGTCCATGGGGCGCGCCGGGC
>CANMLD010000044.1 GCA_947498315.1 Pseudomonadota bacterium
CCGCGAAGTACCGGACCGCGAAGTACCGGACCGCGAAGTACCGGACCGCGAAGTACCGGACCGCGAAGTACCGGACCGCGAAGTACCGGACCGCGCAGTACCGGACCGCGAAGTACCGGACCCTAAAGCCCCGGAGACCGCGCCGACGCCAGATGCCCCGCCGAGCGGCACCGCGCCGCCCGAGGAGACATCTCCATGACTCTGCCCATCCTCATGTGTACCGACTTCAGCGACCTGTCGGAGCGCGCGTTCCCATTCGCAGCGGCGCTCGGCAGAGCGCTGGAGTGCCCGATCAGGCTCATCCACGTCTCCGATATCGACGTCTTTCACGGCGGTGTCTCCGGCGAAGGGAGACGTCCTTGGGAGGATGACCTCCTTCGCTACATCGAGGAGCGCCTCGCTTCATCAGCGGCGCGGCTCGCGGCCCTCGGAGTTGCCGTCGAGTCGCGCGTAAGGCTCGGCATCGCTTCCCATGTGCTCATTGCGGAGGCCAAAGACGGCGTGCGGTTGGCTGTCATCGCCACCCGCGGCCATGGCGGTCTCTTGCGGGCGTTACTTGGGTCGGTTGCCATGAAGTTCGTTCAAGAGTCACCGGTTCCGGTACTCGTCGTGCCACACGACGCTGAGCAGCGGTCCCACTCCAAGGTGCTCATGCCGGTCGACCTCTCCGAGCTCACCACCGGCATCCTGGCCGACTCGCTCGAACTTCTCCGGTCACTCGGCTCGACCGTTGAGTTCTTCCACGCGCACGTCCCGGTCAACACCGGCACCGCCGGGTTGCTCCCCGTGCCAACCGAGACGCTCGAGCTGAGCGGTCAGGTGGAAGAGCGCGTCAAGGAGTTCGCCGCGCATGCAAACATGGCCGGCGTCCCGTCGACGTGGGCCATCGCGCACGGCCACAGCGCCTCTCGAGCCATTGTCGAGCGTGCCACTCAAATCGACGCCGGGCTCATCGTGATGCCAGGGCACGGTCGAAGAGGGCTCGAGCGCTTCATCCTGGGATCAGTCGCCGAGAAGGTCGCCCGAAAGTCGGACCGTCCCGTCCTCGTCCTAAAGGCCGGCTGACCTTCAGCTGACCGAACGCCGGCAGCCAAACGAGCGATGAAGATCATCCACATCGACATGGACGCCTATTACGCGTCCGTCGAACAACACGACAATGCAGCGCTGCGGGGAAAACCCGTCGTGGTCGGTGGCGATCCGCGGAGCCGTGGCGTCGTCGCAACCTGCAGCTACGAGGCTCGCCGCTTCGGCGTCCGGTCGGCGATGAGCTGTGCTGAAGCGTACCGCCGCTGTCCGAGCGCCATCTTCGTGCGCCCGAACATGAGCCGCTACGTCGAGATCAGTCGTCAGATACGCGACATATTTGAGCGGGTCACCGATCAGGTCGAACCGCTCTCGCTCGACGAAGCTTACCTCGACGTTACCCAGAACGCGCTCGGCATGCCGCTCGCGAGGGATGTCGCCGTTTGGATACGCCAAGCGATCCTCGCTGCGACGGGGCTCACAGCGTCGGCCGGCGTCTCTTCAACGAAGCTCGTCGCCAAGATCGCCTCTGACATTCGCAAACCCAACGGACTCACGGTCATCCCTCCGAGTAGAGCGGAGGCCTTCCTCGCACCTTTGCCGGTTCGACGACTCTGGGGCGTGGGAGCCGCCACCGCGTCCAAGCTCGAAGGGCTGGGCTTTCGAACGGCGGCGGATCTGGCTCGGGCCGATCCCCGCGAGCTCGAACGCCACCTCGGGCGTTTCGGGCCCTTGCTCTGCCGCCTTGCGCGAGGCGATGACCCGCGCCGGGTGACGCCGGAGCGCCCTCCGAAGAGCCGCGGATCTGAGACGACACTATCGGTCGACGTCCTCGACCGCCAGGTCATCCTGAGGCTCATCGACGATCATGCCAGCGACGTCGCTGATGATCTCACACGTATTCGTCGCGCCGGCCGGACCATCACCTTGAAGATCCGATACGCCGACTTCGAGACGGTCACTCGCAGTCGCTCGCTTCCGGCGCCGACACACGACGCGCGGCTCATCTCCGAGGTAGCCCGCGCGCTGCTCGACTCGACGAGAGCCGGAGAGCGACCGGTACGGCTGGTCGGTGTCTCGGTCTCCGGTTTCCCCGATGCGAGCATGCCCGAGCAGCTCGTGCTCGACTTCGAGGCGGGTCATCGTTTGGAGCCGCCCGCGTCGGTGACGGTTCGTGCCCCAGACCCTGAGGCTCATTAGCCGAAGTTCAGAAGCCTATCCACGCCGTGAAGGCGCTCTTGCTGGGCGACGGCGCCTCGCTGAAACGCGAGCAGCGCCTCCTCCGCGCCTGCCGCGATCCAGAGCTCCAGCCACGGGACTAGGGCAGCCGTGAGCGCGCTCGCCGGGACTAGCGTATCGGGCAGTGGCATGCCGTACCTCAGCGCGACGACCACGGCTGCAGCGAGCGACTCCAGGTCGCGAAGTCCAAAGGGGAGGGCGTCGATCGTGGCTGCCATCGTTCCTGCGGCGTCTACGCAGATGCTCGCCAAGCAGCGATTGAGGTGGTCGAGTTCACGTTCGTGCTTCGCTCCGACGAGCACGGCGGCATGGGCCCATGCGCGACGCGCCCCGTCGAGGTCCCCGCGCTCCCAAGCGATGTCACCTGCGAAAGAGTGGCTAGAAGGTAGCTCTGGGTGTTCGGCGACGAGACGCGCAACGTCGACGTCGCCCCCGCGGCCCGCCGCAGATGCCGCACGCAACTGCGTCACACGAGCAGGACCATGAGTCGGGTCGGCACGAACGCTACGCAACGCGTAGATGTCAGCGAAGACAGGGTCGCCTTCGGCCAGGGCGATTAGCGCCAAACGTTCCAGCGTCAGTGCGTGCGTGAACGCCTCGGCGCTGTCGCTGCGAGTGGGCGGTGGCGCATCGAGCGCCCGTCGCAGGAGTAGACTTGCACGTTGAAAGTCCCCCACACGAAACGCGTCATCTCCGGCACTCTGCCAGTGGTCCGCCGAGAGAGAGCGTGAGTCGTCCGCGTCTGGCTCGCGCGGGGTGAAGAGCGCGTCATGGTCCGGTGGGCGTGGGTTCACCGCGATGCCATCGGACAGGGTGCAGGGCGGCGTGAGAAGAATCTGTGATTCATCGCTGTGCGTCCGGATCCCAACCGACGGGGCGGTGCCCGAGCAACACCCTGATGAAGCCCAAGCCATAAGCGGCGGCGACGACGATCGAGAAGCTAGCGGCGCTTCGCACGCGGCGTGAGATGGCGAGGAGCGCGAGTGTGATGGCCATGACGATGCCCGCTGGGACTAGGAATTGCCACGCGAGCAGTGCGAAGAGAGGAGGCAATCCGATAGGGGCGAACCACCTCAGCACTTTGTGAGAGAGCAACTGAAAACCGTAACGTCGAAGCCTTGGCCGTGGAGCCGCGAACACGTACCGCGCAAAGGCAAACGCTGACATCGCCATGCGGACTCGGCTCTTCAGCTCACGGGTCGCCCGCGCTCGCGCGACCTCAACGCTCACCGCCTCCGGGACCATGACGGATCTAAGTCCCGCTCGAGCCGCCATCAGTGGGACGACGAGGTCCGAGCTCAGCTCCGCCGGCGCGCGATGCCAGAGCTCTCGGCGCACACCGGAGATGGAGCCTGAGACGCTCGTGAGGGTTCCCCAATCGGAGTCAGCGCTCCGATGAGCGACGATGAGAGTTTGATAGAGAGCGAAGCCCCGTGCGAGCACAGTGGGCGGGTATTCGTAGCGGACGAGGCCTGAGACGGCGCCGACATCGGCCTCGAGAAGGGCGGTCGCAAGTGCTTGGGCGCTCCCGGGTGACCACCGTGCGGTCGCGTCCGTGAACAACAACAGCCCGATCTCATTTGGAATAGCGTCGATGGCTGCCTCGATGGCACGGCTCTTCCCGACGTGTTCGAGACATTCCACGACGAGATCGGCGCCGGCCTCCCTCGCGATCTCAGCGGTGCCATCGCTCGCCCCATCGGATGCGACGACGACCAGCAGGCCACCCGGGTAGTCCTGAAGTCTCGCGTCGGCGATGCGGGCGGAGATGACAGACGCTTCGTTGCGGGCGGCGATGATGAGGGCGGCAGCGGGAAGCGCCTCAGCAGCCCGGCTGACGGCAACGTGGCGCGTCCTTGCTCGATGCGAAAGTATAAGGGACAGCAGCGGATAAAGGACGAAGGTCCAGGCGAAAGGGAGCGCCAGGAGCCACGCGACCCACATCACTCGTCGGTCTTGAGCAGCTTGTCGAGCTCGAGCTCGTCGACGGGCGCTCCGAAGACGCCCATTATCGAAGCAGACAGGTTGTAGGAGGCCAAGAGTCCACCATCGAAATCGAAGCCGAGGCCGACCTGAAAGTTCGATTCGATGATGAGTGGGAGCAGCTCGAGAGAAGCGGTGCGGGTCATTAGCTTCTCTCGGAGTGCCTTTCCTTCCCGCGCCATGTCGCGAGCTAGGGTCAGATCGCCAGTCGCGTGTGCGATCAGCGTGCGCCACTTGGCCGCTTCGTAGCGCAGGCCGTCACCGTTATTTTCATCTCGGACGACCTGCTCGAACGCCGTCGCCGCTTCGGCCATACGCTCTGGGATGCGAGCGAGCAGCGACGCCACGAGGATGCGCGCGATGGGGACGTCGCGGTGTCGTTCGAACAGGTCGGACACGCACTGCTCGGCCGCCGGGATGTCCATCTTGCGGAAGAGCGTCGCGCAGCGAAGCGACATTAGCTCGGCGTGGTGGCGGCTGTAGCCGCTGCTGCGGGTGTCGAGCCAGCGCTCCCCATCCCTGAGGAAGGAGACGGTCGCAGAGTCCCAGGCGGCTCGTTCACTCTCAGGGAGGGCTAGGCGGCGCGCTATCCGGTTGGCGGCGACGAGGGCGTACGCGGCGGCGGCCGAGGCGCAACCGCCTTCAGGGCAGGTCTCAGTCGAAGTCGGGTCCTTTCGGGCAGCGGCGTCGAGCGCGCGCATGGCAGAGACCACGCGCATGGCTCGGGCCTCGCCCAGCTCGTACAGGGCAGGGCGGTCGCCGAGCTGGCGGCCCAGAAGAAGGGCGAGCTGCGAGAGCGACAGGTCGAGCCGATTCCGATTCTCCGGGCGCACGGTCTTGTCGAGCGCGGCGATCTCCGCGTCAAAGCGGTCAGCGGTCGCTTTGGCATCAGCGAAGTAGTTGGCGACGAGCAAGGTCGTCTTCGGGCCATCCTCGCTAGGGAACGTCGACGCGAGCGGCTCGAGGATGTTTCGCGCGAAGGCCGCAGCGCCAGCCGTATCAGCTGTTCCTGCGCGGAAGGACTCGAGGAGCGCTCGCCCCTTCTCGTCACTCAGCAGGCTCCGTATACCGCCGAGCCACGCTTCTGCGCTCGCCAGAAAGAATGCGCCCGTAGACTCTTCTGGTGAGCGGGGGGCGCCCTCCGATGGCAAAGTCGTCTTCACTCGGGCGGCAACGAGGAGTCGGTCGAGCTCGGCCAGTGACGCATCGATCTCGGGGGCACCCGAGAAGAGCTGCTGAAGCGCCATGCCGAAGGTTGCGCTCACCTGAGCGCCGATCCCAACAGTCGTCGTGAGCGGCTTGCCGCGGTTTCGGCTGCCGAAGTCGATGGCGCTCTGGGCTGCCGCGACCAGCGTGAACCACCCCGTTCGCAGCGCCATCCCGTCGGCGGCGGGCAGTGACTTCTCGACGCGCGCGAGGGCATCGAGGAAGGCGAAGTGAGTGGGGCCAGTGTGGCGCAGCAGCGCGCCGAGCCCAGAGACACCTGCCTCGCCGATGAGGGCGAATCGACCTCTCTCGCGCATGAGTGAACGGCACTCGAAGCCGAGGTCGGGAAAGCGTGCCACGAGTGCCTTCACGTGGGCAGCCGCCGTCTTCTCGTCAGAGGTCAGCACGACGGCTCTCGCGAGCTGCAGATGGTCCCTTTCATCTCCCGAGGAGGCGGCGACGACCGTGAGGTCTGCTTTGGCTGCCGCAGGTTCGAGTCGGTCGAGTGCCCATCGACCGCGAGCTCGAAGGGCGCGTAGGTCCTTCGGGTTCCCGCGAAGGGCAGCCTCGACCAGACCTGGCATATGGGCTGACACAAAGTTCGGGAGCCGCTCGACGGTTCGAACGAACGCCGTCGCTTGGTCTTGTGTGTCCTCTGCGAAGACCACCTCGAGCGACACGCCAGCCGCTGTAAGGCCCACGAGTCCAGACTGCCGGGCAGCGATGGTCCCGAGTATCGAAAGGGCCTCGGCACGCGCGGCGTCCGCGCCGTCGAGCTCCCACAGGGTCAAGGTGGCGATCATCACCTGAGCGGCCGCAAGCGGAGCGTACATCTCTGAAGTAATGCGGCCTTCTTCGCGCCATGCGTCCAGAATGGACTCGGCGACCTTGAGGCGCTCCTCTGCCGGAAGCGACGAGTTGGGGACACCCGAAGCGACGAAGGGGGCCATCGGGAGGTCCGATGGCGGAGGGGAGGCTGCGAAGGCCGTGCGTGTCACAATAGCCATGACAACGATGAGTCCTTCCATGCTCTGAGCCCCTCCGGGCGTCCGCCGGTTCTAGTGATACGTCTGAAGGCGGGGGGGCGACCCCCGAGTCTCCGGGCCGGGCGTCCCACAGCTAGTGAACCACAACTAGTGAACCACATCTAGTGAACCACAACTAGTGAACCACAACTAGTGAACCACAACTACCCGCATGCCGCTTCCCCGAGGGCGTACTTTTACCGAATCAAGCACGTATGGCCTCACTCGAAGAGCGACGGATCGCCCTTGCCGTGACGCACGATCACAGGCTCTTCGCCTGTCAGGTCGACCACCGTCGACGGCTCGACGAGGCGCTCGCCGCCATCGACGACGAAGTCGAGCCGCTTAGCGTAGGTCTCGGCAATCTCAGCAGGGTTGATCCAGTAGGAGTCCTCCGGGCCCATCACCGACGAGCACAGGAGCGGGCGCGTGAGACCCTCGAGCAGCGCCGAGCAGATCGGGTCATCGGGGATACGGACGCCGATCTCCTTCCGCTTTCCGGTGAGCATCAGCTTTGGAATCGATGTCCCGGCGTGGAGGATGAACGTGTATGGCCCTGGGACGCACCGACGCATCGCACGAAAGTGATTGTTGTGGATGCCGCGCGTGTATTCGCTGACCATCGCCAAGTCCTTACACAGGATGGCCAGCGGCTTCTTGGGGTCGATCTCTTTGATGTCGTAGAGGCGCTCGATGGCCTCCTTGTTCCCAAGATCACAGACGAATGCGTATACCGTGTCGGTGGGGATGACGCCGACGCCTCCCGACGCCAGCTTCTTGGAGATGGGTCCGAGGTTCCAAACCTCGGGATAGTCGGCGTCGAGCTGCAGATAGGTCAGGGCCATCGGGGTTCCTCGGGAGGATCGACTCTTCGAGCGGGGAGCAATTGCAGCCGTCGTCGCTGGGGAGACGCCGGTTTATCCGCCACGCTGGACTAGAGCACGGCGGCGTTCGGAAACGGTCCGGCGGTACATGCTCGCGAGGCCGAACACAAGCAGGAACGCCCATGAGAGCGTGGTGGTGTCGCTCTGGCTGGAGTTGAGCGCGCAGCCTGCCGAGTCGTCACCACTGTTGCCACCCGTGAGCGCGACGTCATTGTCGCCACCGGTGCCTGGGACAAGGTGGACACCGGAGTCGCCATTCATGTCAGAATCGGCCGCATCCGAGCCGCCATCTGTAGAGCTCGATGTCGCGTCACCATCGCCTGGCTCGTGCTCGCCTTCGTCGGCGGGGGGCGACACCGGCAGGCATTCGCCGTCGCACGCCGTGCCCCCAGTCAAGGTGCAAGCCCATGAACCGTCGCCGATACATCCGGGGCCAATGACTTGGCAGGCCGTCCCGACGGGGAAGCCGTCGTCCGTCTGGCCATCGCAGTCGTCATCGAGTCCGTTGCAGGTCTCGGCTTTCGGCGCTGTCGGCACGGCAAGGCAGACAAGACCGGCGACCGTGCAGCCAGTTATCCCGTAAGATGCGCAGGCGCCATTGCCGGCCTCGCAGGGAGTGCCGAGGACAAAGTCTTCGTCCACCAGACCATCGCAGTCGTCATCATCGCCGTTGCAGAGCTCCGGGAGCGGCTGTGCTGGCGCGGCGTCGCAGATGATCTGACCCGAGGCTGTGCACTTCGAGATCCCCGCTCGCTTGCAGTTCGCGCCGGTTGAGGTGCACGGCACGCCAAGGCCGAAGTCTTCGTCGATTTGGCCATCACAGTCGTTGTCCTTGCCGTCGCACGTCTCTGGCGACGGCGACGCGGGAACGGCGTCACAGGTGATGGCGCCACCTTGGTCACACGCCACGGCGCCGACCACCTGACACGCGCCAAGGCCTTTGGTGCAGATGGCACCGATGTCGAAGCCTTCGTCGACCTGGCCGTCACAGTCATTATCCAAGTCGTCACAGAGTTCAGCCGCCCCTGGGAAGGTGCCAGCCGCTTCGTCGTCGCAGTCACCCGCACAGCGCCGAACGCCATCGCCATCGATGTCGGACTCAATCACGGGGACGACGTCATCGCAGTCGTCATCCTGCCCGTTGCAAGCTTCGACGCCGTTCTGGAGATCTTCGTCGACTGAAAAATCACAGTCATTGTCGATGTCGTCGCACAGCTCCGGAGCGCCCGGCTTCACGGCGGCGTTGGCATCATTGCAGTCCTTCGACGCGGGGTACCCATCGCCGTCACCGTCGGGATCGACCACGGGGACGGCTTTGACGGCGCGGAGGCTCGCCAGATCATACCACCCAGAGGGCGACACGAAGGGGTCGAGTCGGAGCCGGGTGATGGTCCCTGCCCAGTTCGGGTTCTGCGCCATGTTCACGATGAACTTGTGGAACTGCCCATCGCCAGGCGCTTCGAACGCAACGGACTTCGCCTCGGACCAGCTCCCATCGGCGGCCGTCGTAAAATAGAGGCGGCTCGTCTTCACCCCCTCGTACTGGCGCAAGTCGAACTCGAATCCCTTCCAAGTCGATGCCGGCAGCGCCACGATGGGCGAGAAGATGTACGGGTCGTCGGCACCCGCCTCGACCGCGAGAGCATGTGCGACGGTGTTGACGGCTAACTCGGCGATGGCGTTTCCGGCCACCCAGCCTTCAGTCTCTGCGGAGGCGCCTTCCCACTCCCAGTGCGTCGCCCCGTAGACATCGTGTTGGGCGTAGCTGCGTAGCAGGCTTCCGGCTAGATTGGTCTCGACTGGGTCGTCCCAGCTGGTCATCTCGCCGTAGTAGCTGCCGACGTGCCAGATCCAGGCGCGGACGTCCGGGTGATCGGCCGCGCCGAGGCTGTATTGCTTCGCGCGCACCGTGTAGCGGATCCGCTTCGTCTCGCCGGCCGCCGTCGCGTACAGGTTCATCTGCCCTGTTGCAGGCGGAGACGCCTTGGACGGGTTGTCGGCAGCGCCATCGGAGTCGTTCAGGACCCATGTCTTCTTGTCCTTCGCGGGCCAGTCGGAGTGGATGGTCCACGTGACGACCTCGAGCCAAGGCGACTCCACGAGATAGCCGACCCGAACGTAGTCAGGGGTGTTCTTCCCACCCGTGGCGTTAGTCACCAGTACGTCGACCGACCACTCTTGTCCCTCAAGGACGTCGGCGATTCCGCTCGACGGACCGGCAGTCAGGGTGTCGACAGCGTTCGTCGTCACCTTGATCGACATGTTCGGCGTGTTCGGATTTACCCCTTCCGGTGTTCCGCCACCGCTGGAACAGGATCCCGAGTCCACGCTCTGCAGTAGCGGAAAGGGGTCGATGCCGGCGGTATAAGTCCCCGGGTAGACCGAGAAGTGGAGGTGCGGTGACGTCCCACTGGCGTTGCCGGTGTTGCCGACGGTCCCGATGGGATCTCCAGGCTTTACGGTCTGGCCTTTCGCGAGGCCCGCCGCGAAGGTGTTCAGGTGTGCGTAGTAGTAGTACCACCCACAAGCGTCCTTGATGGTCACGACGTTGCCGCCGATGGTCGTCGTCGCCTTCTCGATGATGGTCCCCGCGACGCAGGCAACGAGCGGTGTGCCCTTGGCGGCGAAGATGTCGTTGCCGTAATGATCTCCGGCCAGGAAGTCGGAGTTGTCTTTCGACGTCGTCGGGTGTGACGGGCACGTATACGTCAATGCATTGGAATCCCAGCCCCCGTTGTGCGCGCCTGCCACCGGGTACCTCGCCATGCTCGCGCTGCAGGTCACGGCGCTCTGCGTCTGGCCATAACGTCCGGTCTCAGGAGCGGGGTCGAAACCCACGAAACGCCGTTCGTGCTCATGGTCGCTATGGCCATGATCTCCGTCAGTGTGCGCCGATGAGCCTGTCCCTTCGTGTGAGCCGTCGTCACCGGTCGGGAGGTCGGCACAGGAGAGGGCGAGGAGTGCGAGGAGGATCGGAGTATGTCTCATGCACCTATCTTGCCCGGACCGCCCTCGCGCGCAACCGTCATGAGCGCTATCGCGATACGAAGGAGGTTACGGGCACTGGTGTGAGGCCCGCGCTGGGGTACACTGACCTCATGTCCGATTTCGATGAACCCGTTGACCACCTTGCTATGCAGGCCGAAAGCGCGCTCGAGGCAGGTGAACTCGAGAAGGCGGGGCTGCTCTATGCCGAGGTCGCGCGTCGGCGTCCTGAACGCGCTGAGGCGCACCTCGGCCTTGCCCGCATCGCGCTACAGCAGGGGCGGCCTGCTGCTGCGCTCGAGGCGCTCCCGAATGCGCTCCGTGCCGATCCGCAGCTTCTCCCCGCCTATGAGCTCCTCGCGCTCCTCGGGCGTCATGGTGGCGTGGGGGATATGGCGATCGAGTGGCTGGAGTTCGGAGCGCGCCAACTCCCTCGTGAACCCCGTCTCTTCGCTTGGCTAGTTCACCTCTACGCATCAGAGGGTCGCACTGAAGACCTCACCATGTGCCTCGACCACTTCGGTCGGCTATCCGGGCTGACTCGTGGACGAGCGGCCATTCTTTTCACCCGAGACGCGGCGCTGCCCGAGGACCTAAAGAGCCGCATCGCGATCGCGGCGGGCTTCTGAATACTTGCTGCTCGTGACTGACTCGACGACCACGGATCCTGCCGGCGGTGACGGCGGGTCGCTCAGAGCTGCTCACGGGGCTTTTAGATTTCAGCGGACAGCTTCTGCGGGTCGGCCGGTCGGGTGGCTCATCCCGTTCGCGCGGCGAGCGCGTCCTGGCGCGGCTGACCGCTCATGACTGACTCGATGTCCTGGGCTGCTGCCGGCGATGCCGGCGCGGCGCTCAGTGCTGCTCCTGAGCGGTCGGCGGTCAGCTTCGGTCGGTCGGCCGGGCTACATGTCTCGCACGGCGCGGCGCTTCCCTGGCCTCGCCGGGCTGACCGCTGAACGCTCGTGACTGACTCGACGACCACGGCTCCTGCCGGCGGTGCCGGCGGGTCGCTCAGAGCTGCTCACGGGGCTGTCAGTTTTCAGCTTTCAGTTTTCAGCTTTCACCTGTCAGCTTCTGCGGTTCGGCCGGCCGGGTGGCTCTTCCCGTTCGCGCGGCGAGCGCGTCTTGGCGCGTCTGACCGCTGACCGCTGACCGCTGATAGCCCGGCGTCAGCCCCGGCTGAAGCCGGCAACGCCGGCGCTGGGGCTGAACGCTGATAGCCCAGCGTCAGCTCCGGGTGAAGCCGGCGGCGCCGGCGCTGGGGCTGACCGCTGATCGCTGACAGCCCTGCGTCAGCCCCGACTGAAGCCGGCAACGCCGGCGCTGGGGCTGAGTACTGGCTTCTGAATCCTGACGGGCGGCGGGGCCCCCCTCGATGAAGGACCTGGGGCTGACGATTTAGGTGAAGCCCAGCGGGTTGACACCATAGGCCCGGTGAAGGAACGTGAAGGTGTGGCACCCATGACTCGAAAAAAAGTCTTGCTCATCAGCAGCGACCCGCGCTTCTTCGAAGTGCCAGAGAATCTCTTCCAATCCAGAGGTTGCGACGTTTTCGCCATCTCGGACGGGGCTGAGGCGCTCTCGTTCATCGTCGATCACGGCGTTGATCTGGTCATCTCGCGTGGTGAGCCTACCGGCGCGTCGATACAGACGCTCCACCAGGCCATCGGAACAAAGGCGCACATCATCGTCGTGCCGACCCCGGGCGGTGACTTCAGCTCGGTCCTTCAGCTCCCGAACGTTCAATTACTCCAGGGGTCCGGCGACGGAAAGGCACTGCTTCGGCTGTCCTCGAAGCTGCTCGACGTGCCGGACAGGAAGTACATCAGCATCCTTGTCCAGGTGCGCTTGACGAAGCCGAAGCCCACCACGATCTTCGGGAAGAGCCGTGACCTCTCAGAGGGGGGCATCCTCATTGAGACGACCCAGTTGCTCGGTATCTACGACCAGGTTGTCGTCTCGTTTCTGATCCCAGGGGCTGATCGAATGATTCAGACCGACGCGCTGGTCGTACGTGAAGTTCCGAAGGCAGATGGTGGCAAGCGCTACGGTCTACGCTTCTTGTCGGTCACTGACGAAGACCGGACCATCATCGCCGAGTTCATCGTCGGGAAGAACCCGACCTGAGTCGCAGCTGTCCCGCTGAGGCGCGCAGCATCACGATCCCCGACCCTCCAATCAAACTCACCCTCAGAGCTCGTAATTGACTCGACAGCTGGGACTACTGCTGGCGGTGCCGTCCAGCCGCTCAGTGCTGCTCCTGAGCGTTCACCGATCAGCGGTCGGCCGTCAGCTTCTGTCGGCCGGGCTACGTGCCTCGCACGGCGCGGCGCTTTCCTGGCCTTGCCGGGCTGACCGCTCGTGACTGACTCGATTCTGAGCGCTGCTGCCGGTTGGGCCGGCGCGTCGCCTAGACCTGCCCCAGGGCTATCAGCGACCAGCTGTCGGCGGTCAACTCCGGCGCCGGCCGGCGGAAGTGTCTCGCACCGCGCGGCGCTCCCCTGGCCTCGTCGGGCTGACCGCTGAGCGCTGATAGCCCGGCGTCAGCTCCGGCTGAAGCCGGCGACGCCCGCGCTGGTGATGGCTGCTTGGCGGACGGTACCGATTGCAGAATGGGATATGCACCCGCGTCCATCGCCGCGCTTATCCTCAACCGCGCCCTTAAATAACCCGCTCCTCGAAAGGCCCTGTGAGGGGGCCCCGAGGAGCGAGCTCTCTGGGCTTCAAGCCCCCCGAACGACGTCGGGAGGGGAGAGGACGATCAGAGGACGTCGATCTTTTTGGCGACGGCCTTGCGGACCACCGCTCGGAGCGCGCGCTTCCGAGCAGCGCCGCAGGTGCCAGCCTTGCGGCGCCGGATAGTCTTCGAACGTTTGGTTGGTGAAGCCATGATTCAATCTCCCTTGTTATCTGTCGAACCAAATCCACCATCGCCGCGTGCGCTGGTGGGCAGTGTGGAAATTTCCGAGAACTCGGCCCGTTCGACTCGTGCGATGACGAGCTGCGCGATGCGCGCCCCCCTCTCCACCACGAACGGTTCGGCTCCGTGGTTGATCAGAAGGACTTGAACTTCGCCCCGATAGTCAGAGTCGATGGTCCCCGGGGCGTTCAGCACGGTCACTCCGTGCCGGAAAGCCAAGCCGCTGCGAGGGCGGACCTGACCTTCGAAGCCTTCCGGGATCATGAAAGCGAGCCCGGTGGGGATGCGGTCATGACGCCCTGGGTGGATCACCCTCGGGGCGTCAATGGCCGCCATGAGATCGTAACCTGCCGCTCCAGCGCTCATCGCCCTAGGCAGAAGGAGTTCGGATCCGTCGTCCGTCAGAACCAGTGCGGGTCCAACGCCAAGGACTGGGATCCGAAGCGTCATGGTCTAGCGACCCGCCCGGCTCCGGCCACGAGCGCCGTCACGGCCCCGGTCACCGCCACCCGAACGGCCTCGGTCACCGCCGCGGTCACCGCCCCGGTCGCCCCGCTCTTCCGGTTCACGCTCCGGGATGTCCTCGCCGGCAGCGCGGCGCTGGTCGAGCAAGACCTCCTTGCGGGAGAGGCGAACCTTGCCCATGCGGTCGACGCTGACAACCTTGACCAGGATCTCATCGCCCTCCTGACAGACGTCCTGAACCTGCGCGACTCGGCCCTCGTCGAGTTCCGAGATGTGGACGAGGCCGTCTACACCTGGGAGGATAGTGACGAAGGCACCGAAGTCGGCTAGACGGCTGACCGTGCCGAGGTAAGTGCGACCGACTTCGGCCTCTTCCGTGTACGACCGGACGAGGTCGACGGCGCGCTGAGCGGTCTCGCCATCGACGGCCGCGATGTTGACCTTGCCATCGTCGGTGACTTCGATGTCCGCGCCCGTCGTCTGCTGGATGGCACGGATGTGCTTGCCGCCGGGCCCAATGAGGTCGCGGATCTTCTCGGGGTTGATGACCACGGTGAAGATCCGGGGTGCCCACGTCGACAGGTCGAGCTCAGGCTCGGAGATCGTCTTGGCCATCTCCTTCAGGATGTGCTGGCGGCCGACTCGCGCCTGCTCTAGCGCGGCTTCCATGGTCTCGCGCGTCAGGCCCGAGATCTTCATGTCCATCTGGAGCGCCGAGATGCCCTTCTGGCTCCCGACGACCTTGAAGTCCATGTCACCGAGGTGGTCTTCGTCGCCCAGGATGTCTGAGAGGACCGCGATGCGGTCGCCTTCAGCGATGAGGCCCATCGCGATGCCGGCGACAGGCGTGCTGATGGGAACGCCTGCGTTCATGAGTGCTAGCGACGCACCGCAGACCGTAGCCATGGACGAGCTGCCATTGGACTCGAGGGTCTCGGCGACGACTCGTACGGTGTACGGGAAGGTCTCCGGGTCGGGCAGGACGAGCTGGACGCCGCGCTGCGCGAGCGCGCCGTGTCCGATCTCACGGCGGCCAGGGCCGCGCATGGGCTTCACCTCACCGACGCTGAACGACGGGAAGTTGTAGTGGAGCATGAACTCCTTCTGCACGTCGCCCGTCAGCGTCTCGATCTTCTGCCCATCTTTCATCGTGCCGAGCGTCACGACCGCGAGGACCTGCGTCTCGCCGCGCGTAAAGAGCGCCGATCCGTGGGTGCGCGGGAGGACGCCGACTTCGGTCGTGATGGGACGGATGTCCGCGAGGCCGCGGCCGTCGATGCGGCTCTTGGTCCCGAGGATCGCTTCACGAACCACCTCGTACTTGATGTCCTCGATGAACTTCGAGACGTCCTTCTTGCCCTTGTCGAGCTCTTCCTTCGTGAGACCCGCGACGACCGACTCCTTGGCGGCGTCGAGCGCGTTGTAGCGGGCGCCCTTCTCTCGGATTTGGTACGCGGCCGTGACGGGGCCGAGGGCTAGCTGGCGAACTCGACCCTTCAGGGCCTCGTCGACCTTGAGCGGCTCTACGGCGCGCTTCGGCTTGCCGGCCTTCTCGCGAAGCTCCTCGATGGCCTTCATGATTGGCTGACATGCCGCGTGCGCGAAGTAGAGCGCGTCGAGGATGGACTTTTCGTCGACGAAGTCGGCGCCACCTTCGACCATGTTGATCCCTTCCGGGCTCACGGAGACCAGGAGGTTGATGTCCGCGGCCTCGAGGTCGGAGATGTTCGGGTTGCAGACGAGCTGGCCGTTAATTCGAGCCACCCGGACGGCGGCCGTCGGGCCATCGAACGGGAGGTCACTGATGTGGAGCGCGGCTGAGGCGCCGTTCATGGCGCAGACGTAGGACTCGTTCTGCTGATCGTGCGAAAGAACGGTCGCGATGATCTGCGTCTCGCAGCGATAACCGTCCGGAAAGAGTGGGCGAATCGGGCGGTCCATGAGGCGACTCGCCAGGATCTCGAACTCGTTCTGGCGGCCTTCACGACGGAAGTAGTTGCCCGGCACTTTGCCTGCCGCGTAGCTCTTCTCCATGTACTCGCAAGTCAGCGGGAAGAAGTCGATGCCTTCCTTCGCCGTCTTCGCGCCCGTAGCAGTAACGAGCACGACCGTTTCCCCCATCGTGCACAGGACGGACCCGCCTGCTTGCTTGGCCATTCGGCCGGTCTCGAACTCGATGGTCTTGCCGCCAACGGCGACGGAGGTCTTCTGGATGTTGAATGCCATGGTGGATCCTTGAGAGAGCAAGCGGAGACCTTACGGATCACTCCGTCGAGCCTTCACGCCGTGAGCGGTGGCGGGCTGACGCCTAGCCATACGGGGGCGAGTGTGGGCGCCCGAACAGACACCCTCCACGCGATCAGAGCGCGCACGGCCGCAGGCGACCGTGAGTCGACCTGGGCCCGGACTTACTTGCGGATACCGAGACGCCCAATGAGCGTCTTGTAGCCAGCGAGATCCTTGCTCTTGATGTACTCGAGGAGACGGCGGCGCTGGCCGACGAGCTTCAGGAGGCCACGTCGAGAGTGGTGGTCCTTGAAGTGCACCTTGAAGTGCTCGGTGAGCTCGGTGATGCGCTCGGTCAGCAGAGCGATTTGGACGGCCGGCGAACCAGTGTCCGATTCGTGTTGGCGGTAGGACTGAATCACTTCGCCAATCTTGGCGGGTAGCAGCGGCATCTTAACTTCCTCCAGACGGTGCGCGCCGGCTCTTCGGGGCCGGCGTCGTCTCATGCGGCGTATAGCGCGCACCGCCGAAATTTGCGGGTGCGTCTAGCGTTTGGCGGCGCGTACCATACAAGAGCGCCACCTTGCCTGTCAAGGTCGAACATGGGGACAATCACCGAGAGCGAACGCGAGGGAGGTTACGGTCTCACCACCATCCGGTCCCTTCAGCGACTTCAGATCATCCAGAGAGCCCCCTCACGATAGTCAATCGTTCGCCGTCCCATGAGACGACGGCCACCGGTTCGCCTTCAAAGCGGGCCAACTGGGGTTCGCCGCGCTCGGGAATGCGAGCGAGGTCTTGGCCGCCGATCCGCTGGCCGAAGCTGAGGCGCTTCGCAACGGTTTCTGAAACGGAAAGCTCTGGAAGGACTCGCTCGAGTGCCGCGAGCCAGGGCAACCCCGATTCCTCCGTGACGTCATCGAGCGCGATGGCCTCGGAATCGGAGAAGGGGCCGATGCGGGTACGCCTGAGGGAAGTGACATGCGCGGCGGTACCGAGCCTCTCTCCTAGATCTCGAACTAGGCTACGGACGTAGAAGCCCTTGCCCACCTCAACCTCGAGGGTGACGTCTGGCGGTGCGAAGCGGGCGACCCGTGCGGTGTCCATCGTGACGATACGCGGCGCTAGCAGCGCGTCGACGTCCTCGCCCGCGCGTACGCGCTCGTGGAGGCGTCGCCCGGCGACCTTAATGGCTGACACGCTCGGCGGGCGTTGTGGATGGGTCCCAACGGCGCTTGCGAGCGCAGCCTCGAACGCCTCTTGAGAGACATGCTCCCACGGAGCCTCACGGACGGTGTCGCCCGCGGCGTCGTCGGTTACGGTCGAGCGGCCAAGCCGCGCTTCCACGCGGTAGGCTTTATCCTCTGCCGTGAGGAAGGGGACGAGGCGAGTCGCGGCGTACGTGCACAGGAGCAAGAGCCCGGTGGCGTCGGGGTCGAGGGTACCCGTATGGCCTACCTCCGGCGTTCGCAAGCGGTGGCGGAGCTCCCGGACTACGTCCGTCGAGCCCATGCCGGCTGGCTTGTCGATTATGTAGACGCGTCCCTGAAGCATGAATCAAAGTCCGCCGGGATGGCGGGCTTCCTCTGAGCGAAGAGGGTAGGGGGTCAGCGAGGGGCGTCGTCAGGCAGCTTCGATGCGCCCAGTTGGTCCAAGAGCGCTTCGATCTGCCGCTCGTGGTCGATGCCCTTGTCGTATCGGAACTGCAGGTCGGGGGACCGCTTCAGTTGGAGCTCACGAGCAACTGCGGACTCGAAGAGCCCCGTGGCTTTGGTGAACGCGGTCTCGGCAGCAACGACCTTGGCGGGAGTCGCCCCCTTCAGGAAATACCAATAGACACGAGCCTTCTGGAGATCCGACGGAAAGTCGACGTGCGTGATCATAACGCTGCGGAGGCGCGGATCCGAGATTCGCGCACGCAGAAGCTCGGCCACGATGTCACGAATGGACGCCCCGAGCCGATCTGCACGCTTGAAAGGTGTGGTGACCATTCAGACTCAGCGCGAGGGCGCTGTCACCTGCACGCTGAGTGTCGCGGCGCGCTCGATGATCTTGAAGGATTCGATGACATCGCCTTCTTTGAGTTCGTTGTAGCTCACGCCGATACCGCACTCGTAGCCTGCAGAGACTTCACGCGCGTCGTTCTTGAATCGACGTAGCGACGTGATCGTGCCCTGGTAGACCTGCTTCGAGTCGCGGGTGACGCGGACCTTGGCGTTGCGCGTGATGGTCCCGTCGATGACGAAACACCCCGCGATGGTGCCGACCTTCGGTACGCTGAAGATGGCGCGAACCTCGGCACGGCCCTCGAACTGCTCTTCTTGGACTGGAGCGAGGAGCCCCGCCATGGCTTTCTGAACGTCGTCGAGTGCCTCGTAGATGATCGTGTACATCCGGATGTCCACGTTCTCCTGCTCGGCGAGCGCCTTTGCCTTCACCTCGGGGCGGACGCCGAAGCCGATGATGATGGCGCGCGACGCCTTCGCGAGGTTGACGTCGGACTCGTTGATGCCGCCGACCGCTGTGTGGATGACCTTCACACCCACTTCTGGACGACTGAGCTTCTCGATGGCCTGCTTAAGCGCTTCAGATGAGCCTTGGACGTCGGCCTTGACGACCACCTTGAGCTCAGTGATCTCACCGGCGGCGATCATCTCGTAGATGTTATCGCTAGTACGCCTCGGACCCGAGACCTGGTTCTTCATTCGGTTCTGTTCGATTTGGTGCTCGACGATCTTGGTCGCAGCCTTATCGTCTTTGACCTTATAGAATGCGTCGCCTGCGCTCGGGACGCCGCCGAGACCGATGAGCTCTGCTGGAGTCGCTGGACCCGCTTCCTTGAGGGCGCGCCCCTTGTCGTCGGTGAGCGCGCGAACCCGGCCCCACAGGGCTCCGGAGACAACGACGTCGCCGACCTTGAGAACGCCTTCCTGCACGAGCAGCGTCGCAACGGCTCCACGACCACGCTCGAGGCGACCTTCGAGGATGAGCCCCTTCGCGGGTACCGTCCGGCTCGCCGACAGCTCGAGGACTTCCGCCTGGAGGAGGATCGTCTCTAGGAGTTGATCGATGTGGAGGCCCTTCAACGCAGAGACCCGCACCATCATGGTCTCACCGCCCCACTCTTCCGAGACGAGGCCGTGCTCGGAGAGCTCACTCAGGACGCGGTCGACATTCGCGGCGTCCTTGTCAATCTTGTTGATGGCGACGACGATCGGCACGCCGGCGGCCTTGGCGTGGTTTATCGACTCGAGCGTCTGAGGCATGACCCCGTCGTCGGCGGCGACCACCAGCACCACGATGTCCGTAGCCTGTGAACCACGAGCGCGCATGGCCGTGAACGCTTCGTGACCCGGCGTGTCGATGAAGACCACCTTGCCCTTGCCCGGCACGTCCACTGAATATGCGCCGATGTGCTGCGTGATGCCGCCAGCCTCGCCATCGGCGACGCGCGCCTTTCTGATCGCGTCGAGGAGGCTCGTCTTGCCGTGGTCGACGTGGCCCATGACGGTGACCACGGGAGGACGCGGTTCGAGATCGGCGTCACCTTCGTCGGTCTGCTCCAGATAGTTCGACAGATCGAACGCCACGCTCTCGACGCGCCACCCAAACTCGTCCGCGACGAGAGAGGCCGTGTCGAAGTCGAGGGCCTGATTGATCGTCGTCATCTGGCCAAGCGCGAAGAGGCGCTGAATCACTTCGGTCGCTTTGACAGACATCCCGGCCGCGAGCTCACCGACCGTGATGGCTGGACCCATCTTGACGACGCGCTTGGCCTCCTTCATCGGAGCCGGGTTCGTCGACATGCGGCCCTTTAGCTTGCCGCCCGGACGCCGAGCCTTCTTTCGACCGGCGCCGGAGCGCAGGTCGTCGACTTCGATGATGTGGCGGTACTTCCGCTGCTTCTCTTCCTCGACGTTCCGGCGACCAGGGGCCGTCGGGGGCTTTTTCTTCGCAGCGCCGAGCGGACCACCTGGTCCGCCTGGTCCGCCTGGTCCGCCTGGTCCGCCTGTGCTTCCACCGGGAGGGCCGTTGTATCCCCCTCCAGGATGGCCACCGGGGCCGCCTCCGCCGTCCGAGCGCGGTGGACCCATGGGCCCGCCCATTTCACGGGTCGGGCGACCTTCTACGACGCCGCTGACCCCGTCATAGCCCTTCTCACGGCGGGTCTGCTCGATGGCTCGCATGACCTGCGCCGAGACGGCTTGCCGGACCACGACAGCGCGTTCGAGCGTCGGCTCGCCCTTCGTGTCGGCCATCGGAGGTGGTGCGATGACAACCGCGCGGTACTCGTTTTGAGCCGACGGAGCGAGTCGCTCTGGTGCCGCTGAAGCAGGACTGCCTTCCGCCGTCGCCTGCGCGACGTCGCCAGTGGCTTCGCTCGTGGCTACCGACGAAGTGGAGGGATGGGCCTCTATGTCAGCGTTGGCCTGTTGCCCTGGAGCGGACTCCGGGCGCAGAGACTCTCGTGCTGGCAGGTCGCGCGGCGCGACGTCTCGCGTGTCGGGCTCACGAGTCTGCACTTCACGTCCGGCACTGCCGCCGGTGACCGGAACAGGCGGCCGTGGACGGAAGCCTGAAGCGCCGGTCAGCGGTGGAGCGGCGACGACCGGCAGTGCCACCGGGGCAGCCGGCGGCGTCGGGGCTTTGGGCGCTCCGGAGCGGCGAATCACCGTACCACTGCGTCGTTCGACGGTCTTCGCTAGGCGAAGGTCGTCCTTCAGCCTAGCGGCGTCAGAGGCCTTCAGCTGACTCAGGTGATCAGTCGCCTCGAGCCCGCGCGATTTGACGTGTTTGATTACGTCCTCGTTCGAAAGCCCGAGTTCTTTGGCGATCTCGAAGATGCGGACCGTGCTCATAACCCTACCCAACTCCCGCCCGGCGCGTACCCTTTTGGGCACCGTCGACCGGTCTCATCACAAAACGCCCGAGCTGAGTCCGAACTCGTTCGATTCGAGTCCATAGCCTCCCGGGATGACGTTCCGGAGCAGTCGCTCCGGAGGTCGGACCCGAAGACGCACCCGATGGTGTGTGAGTCTTCGAGTCTAGTGAGGACAGTGCCGAAACACCCCTCATCGACTGCAAGCCGTAGTCGCCGGCCACTGCGCTAGGCGCAGTCGGTGAACGGACTTGGAGCCGGCTATTCAGCGTCGTAAGGGTCGACTCGAGGGTCGCCCTCACAACCTCGCCCGCCTCCCGTACCGGTGGGGTACGAACTTCCTTTCGGAAGGCTCGGGAGAATCCCCCCCGGGTGGCGGCCCGCTCGAAGCAAGCCCATTTGGGGCACACCCAAGCCCCCCGACCGGGACGAACGGCGGCGGAGTCTAGCTGCACCCCTGTTTCGCCGTCCAGCGTGAATCGCAGAAGTTCGCTCCTCGGATGACGCTCTCGGCACGAGACACAAGTACGCATTGGCGAGGCCGGCGTCGTACGTTCATCCTGGCTGGTTGCCATGGCCGACTGCGCGTCCGACTGCCCTTCTGGCGTTCCCAGGATCACTGGCGAATGGGTACCCCTCACCACTAGGCGGCTTCGTCCTCGTCATCGAGGTCAACGTCACTCATCAGCGCTTCATAGCCGCCTGCCGCCGTCTCCTCTTCGAGGTATTTGGCCGACGCGTCGCGAATCTGGCGCGCCTTTTTGAGTCCAATGGCGTCGACCTGGGCGATGCGCGCCAAGTTGGGCTCCTTGGCGAGCGATTCGACCGAACGGAATCCGGCCTCCATCAACTGCTGGAGTAGACGCTCGCTGAGGCCTCGTACGAGCTTCAGGCGGCCGCCCTCGCGGTCGTGCGGAGTCGGCCCTTGTTCGTAGACGGGGGGCGGGCCAGCGTGCGTGTCGCGACGACGCGGATCCGGTCCTGCCTTCTCCTTGAGTTCAGCAGCGACTTCTTTCATCCGGTCGAGCGTGTCCTCGGTGAAGCCCGGGAGGTTCGCGAACTCGCCGTAGTCCGCCATGAGGATGTTCTCCGGCGAGTGGAAGCCCAGCTTGAAGATGTAGTCGATGATCACGTCATCGAGGCTGGGTTCGTTGAGCTTCAGCAGGTGCTCCTTGAGCTCCTGCTTGATGGCGGCCATCTTCGACTCGGAGTGAATCTCGATCTTCCAGCTCACGAGCTGGCTCGCAAGGCGTACGTTCTGTCCGCGACGGCCGATAGCGAGGCTAAGCTGGTCATCCCCTACGATGAGCTCGATGGTGTGCGACTCCTCGTCGATGAGGACACGCTGAACTTCAGCCGGCGCGATGGCGTGGCAGACAAAACGAGCCACGTCGTGGTTCCAGGGCACGATGTCGATCTTCTCGCCACGGAGCTCTTGGACGACGGCCTGGACGCGAGAGCCTTTCATACCGACGCATGCGCCGACCGGATCAACGTCCGAATCGGAGCTGGCCACTGCGATCTTCGTTCTCTCGCCCGGCTCACGGGCGATGTGGACGATCTTCACGATGCCTTCATAGATCTCCGGGACTTCCATCTCGAAGAGCTTCAGCACGAGACCGGGATCCGTGCGGCTCAGCTTGATCTGGGGGCCCTTGGACTCCTTGGAGACATCCTTGACATAGGCCTGGACGCGATCACCAGCGCGGTACGACTCGCGCGGCATTTGCTCACGGACCGGGAGGACCGCTTCCGCACGACCGAGGTCGACGATGACGTTACCGTGCTCGAAGCGGCGTGCAATGCCAGCGACGATCTCGCTCTTGCGGTCCTTGTACTCGTTGTAGACGACGTCGCGCTCGGCTTCACGGACGCGCTGAATGATGACCTGCTTCGCCGTCTGGGCAGCGATGCGCCCGAAGGTGCTCCGCTGCGCTCGGACGCCGAGGATGTCCCCGTACTTATCATCTTCTTCCTTGGCGCGCTTGGCGTGCTCCTCAAGGTAGAAAATCTGGAAGCCGAGTTCTTCGCCCGCTTGGACGTCCGGATCGACGTTTCGAGCCGTCTCTATGTCAAGCTCCACGTCCGGGATCTGCACGTCTTCTGAGACTTGCATGTATTGGAAGAGCTCGACCTGACCGAGAGACTCTTCGAAGTGAGCCTCAAGTTGTCGGTCCTGACCGAAGACCTTCTTGGCCGCGGTCACGATCGCGGCCTCGAGGGCCTCTACCAGAACGGCCTTATCGATCCCCTTGTCCTTGGACACTTGGGCGATGACCGCGGTCAAGTTTTGAGAGTTCGGGTTCGGTGTGGTCGTGCTCATGGATTTCCCGTGCTCATTGGGTTACTGGACTCATCGATTGGACGTCGCTTCCAGTTCGAAGTCGTACCGAATGTGTGCCTTACGAATCCGGTCGAAGGGGACGGCGTGAATCACCCCGTCGACTTCGATCCTGACATTGGACTGGTCGACACCACGAAGGATGCCTGACCATCGTCGCCGCCCCTGTATCGGAGCGTCGGTTTCTATTTTCGCCGCTTTGCCTTCGAAGCGAGTGAAGTCGCTACGGCGTCCGAGAGGCCGGTCGAGGCCGGGGCTAGAGACCTCGAGTTGGTAGGAGCCCGTGATGACCTCCTCGACGTCGAGGACCAAGTCCATCTGACGTGACGCACGGACGCAATCAGCGATCGTTACGTAGCGCTCACCTGCGGGACCGGTCGCTGGCTCCACACTATCGTCCGCGACCGAACCATCGTCCGCGACCGAACCATCGTCCGCGACCGAACAATCGTCCGCGACCGAACCATCGTCCGCGTCAGCAGTTGCGTCCTCTGATGATTCACGCTCGAAGAAGGGCGCCTTGCCGTCGAGATAATCGATGTAGAAACGAACCGTGCGACCACCCCGAGTTCCGCCGATGACCTCGAGGTGCACAGCGACATAGCCCAGCGCAGCGAGCGTCGGTTCGACCGCTCGCAGAATCTTCCGCTCCTGGTCCGTCAGCGCGATTCGCTCGTCGACCGAGTCAGCCACGTTGGGCTCTCCAGCAAGGAGCCTCCCTCGTGTGGCTGTGGTCTCTATCGCAGTGCTTTCCGATCCCACCTGAGTCCCTACGCAGCCCCAGCGGCCGTCGGCCGCAGTCCGTTCGGACCGAGTGCGCCTTCGCTCTCGATCACTGATTGAGCCGCCGCCGTCGCCCCTGGGTGGGAAGCACGCACGGGAGGGCCGCACTAGCTAACCGGGTCGCCCGGTGGCTGCCTGAAGTTTCGTTCAGTGGCGGTGGCACAGGTCATCCCCATTCGGGGGCGAACCACGCCGCAGCAGCCGGGGCCCCCAGGACGGTGCCCAGGCCCCCCGTGGGGGTGTGGCAGTCGGCCCCCACAGCTTCTCGCGGAGGCAGCGGTCGAAAGAGACGCGCAAGCGTGCGGGAGGCAGCGGGGGGTCGCCCTTCGAAACCAGATGTCTCGAGGAGCGACCGGAGGCGGCGGGAAGCTAGCAGTCGAAGGCGACTCCCGCAAGAAGGATCGTGCGTGCTCCGGGGTCTAATGCGGGAGGCCGACTAGGGTGGTCCTTGCCCTGGTCGGTCCTTGCCCTGGTCGGTCCTTGCCCTGGTCGGTCCTTGCCCTGGTCGGTCCTTGCCCTGGTCGGTCCTTGCCCTGGTCGGTCCTTGCCCTGGTCGGTCCAAGAAGGAACGGCGGCTATCCGCGGCCGGCATCGTGTCTCCGACAGGAACCTCGGCCAACCTTTCGGACCAACGCCACATGGAGATGGACCAACCCTACTGAAGCCCGTCCCATCGCGATCGTTGGCGAAGTGGGCTTCTGGTCCAACGCCATGCGTTGTCGCCGGGCTGCTTTTGGCAGAGCTTCCTGGCAGAAATTCCTGGCAGAAATTCCTGGCAGAAATTCCTGGCAGAGGTTCCTGGCAGAGGTTCCTGGCAGAGGTTCCTGGCAGAGGTTGCTGTCAGGGCCGCAGTCGTTACTCGGGGCGATTTGCGTTTGCCCTAGAGAGCGGCGTCGTTTACCTTGGTGCGCCGCGCTGACTCTTCCGAACGGGATTCCCCCACTCACGAGTCGCGCCTCGAGCCCCGTGCCGTAGCTCCCTTGAGCCCGCGGGTCGGATCTGGTGAGTATTACTCCATGGTTTACGCCTTCATTTTTGCCCTCGTCGCTCTCCTGGCTGCGGTTTGGCAGTTGTTCGATGCGAACTCCAAGACCACTGCACTCGAAGCTAAGCTCCCCGAGCTTCTGAAGGAAAAGTCGGCCGCCTCAGAGCGGGCGGAGCGCGCCGAGAAGAAGCTCGTCGAGATCGAGCGCCGCGTCAGCAAGGATGGCAAAAAGGACGTTCAGCCTCCTAAGTCGGAGCAAACCCAAGGCAAGTCTGCAAAGCAGGGGAAGGAAGGCAAAGCGCTGCTGGCCAAGGATGGTGCGGCGAAAGAGGCTGGCAAAGATCTCGCTGCCGAGGTGCGGTCACTGGAGTCCAAAGTCGCGCAGCTTGAAACCGAGAACCGCCGCTTCAAGGACACTCTCGATCGGACCGCCGCTCGCGATTCCGGCGCGGAGAACCGCGTTGCGTCGTTTCAGAAGGAGATCGATCGCCTCCGCGATGAGCTCGACGGTCGGGCTCGTGAGCTCGACGAGGTCCGCCGCGAGTCAGAAGCGATGCGTGGCGAAGTGGCCAACGCAGAGAAGAACCGACGCGAGAAGATCGTCAATGAACTCCGCCAGACCGCGGAGAACGAGAAGGCAGCCGTTGGTGAGGAGTACCACGCGAAAGTGGAGCGCCTCGTGGGCCGCTACGAAGACATGAAGCAGCGCCTCATGGAGATGGAACGGGACCGTCGCACGGCGAACCGCCGAGCTGAGTCGAATCATCGCGCCTACACAATCACACTTCTGCAACTCGACGCCGCGCAAGACCGCGTCTACACCCTCGAGCACGGTGAAGCACCGGGCACGCGAAAGAGCCGACTCACGGCCAGTCGTGGGTCAGAGGCGATGAGCTTCCCGAGCGCACGCGACATGGACGGGGATGTGGACGTCGAAGCCGAAGAGGCTCAGCTCGCGGCGACCGAACGCGCCGAGGCCGGCGGTTCCGCTGATGCAGGTCGTGGCGAGCGGGGTCGCAACCGCAACGAGAGGCGTCAAGACCGTCCGGCTCGCGAAGAGCCGCGCGCCGCGCCAGTGCAAGAAGCTGAGCCCGAAGCGCCTTCCGAGCCCTTCGTGGGCGCTGCGGTGATTCGTTCGCCCGAACAGGCGAAAGAGTTCCGGAAGAGCACTGTCATTCGTCGTCCCGGTCCGGTTCGGCCCGTTGAGCCGGCAGACACCTTCAAGGCAGTGGCGCCCCGCGTCGAGTCCCGTCCTGCCCCAATGGCTGAGGTCGCCGCGGCGAAACCCGCCGTCAAGTCTGAGCCGATGATGGTCACGCCAGAACCCACACCGGTCGCCGTTGTTGCTGTGGCCGCATCCGTGCCAGCGCCCGCGCAGGCCGAGCCCACGCCGGCATCAGAGCCGGCGGCGGAACCCACGCCGGAACCCGAGCCCGCACCCGAGCCCGCACCGGAACCCGAGCCCGCACCGGAACCCGAGCCCGCACCGGAACCCGAGCCCACGCCGGAGCCCGAGCCCGCACCCGAGCCCGCACCGGAACCCGAGCCCGCACCGGAACCCGAGCCCACGCCGGAGCCCGAGCCCGCACCGGAACCCGAGCCGGAACCCGAGCCGGCACCGGTACCGCAGCCCGAGCCGGTACCCGAGCCCGAGCC